>CAMPGJ010000058.1 GCA_946885425.1 uncultured bacterium | reverse complement strand
CCCCAACCCCGAACCCCAATAATGCAGTTATTTCTTTTGAAACATTTCTTCATGGGATAGGTGCAGCCGGGGATAACGTGAATCCCCTTGGTAATTCCCTGAGTAATAAAAACCCGCAGAACCCTAAGCGGAATGTAACACTCGATATTTTTGATACTCAAAACAAACAATTACTCTCAAAAAATGGTCTGGCAATATATGATAGTACTTCAGGATCATTCAAAGGCACATTCGATCTGGGATCCAATTTTTTGACAGGAAATTATATACTAAAATTGAAAAGCGATGCTTATTTGCGCAAACAGCTTCCTGGAGTACAAACTATCAAAATTGCTTCGAAGACTACAGTCAGACAAAGCACACTTGTCGCAGGAGATATTAACAATGATAATATAATAAACGTACTGGATTACAATTTGTTAACATCATGCTTCAGCGACCTTGTAGCCAACACAACATGCAATCCTGCAGAAAGGAGAAATGCTGATCTAACTGACAACAATAATGTTGACCAGCTAGATTATAATCTCTTTATAAGAGAGATTAGCGCTCAAAAAGGAGAATAATATGAGATTTTTTAAAAAACATAAGAAGAAAATGATCCCTCTACTATTTCTAATTATTATTGGAATTCCTCTCTCAATCACTATTGTATATAAAAGCCAGGAGCAATCATTACGACAAAGATCGTTTGCTCAAGTTACAGACTCAACAGAATTATCCATCACGGTCCTTCTTGATGGGATAGGCAATGCCGGAGATTCTGTAAGCCCTTCTAACGCCAAACTCAGTAATAAAAACCCAGATTCTATTCAAAAGGATGCTACTGTTTCTGTATATAACCAATCAAATCAGCTCGTGATGACCCGGAGCGGAAGACTTGGGTTTGATTATGATGATGGAGCATACATAGGTGTGGTTGATATGGGGAATCTACAATCAGGCACCTATATTATAAAAATAAAAATGAATAGTTATCTTCAAAAACGAGTCAATGGAACGGTTCGGGTAACAAAAGCTACAAGAACAACAGTTCCTTCAGTAACACTTCCCGCCGGAGATATTAACAACGATAATAAAACAGATATTCTTGACTATAATATTTTACGTGGCTGCTACAGTGAGATTCTTCCTGCAACATTCTGTGACGATACAAGATTTTTACTTTCAGATATTAGTAATGATGGATATGTCGATGCACTTGATTATAATCTCTTACTGAGGGAATTTAATTTAACAGGAAATTAAATATTAGTGAACTGTCCCGATATGCGTTATATTTGGCTCCGCACCAACAAATTCAACCGCATATATTGGTAACCCCATTGCTAAATTATGGAGTGTGGCTTGAAGTTGAATATCTGACTCATTTTTCATATCTTCAAAAGTGACACCATCAACTTGTAAATCAGCAACGAGTTCTTTCATGAATGCAGTATCACGCTGTTCATCATAGATGAAGTACATTTGTTTCATATCAGGATTATCAGCATTAATTGTATACTCACCATTTTTAATTACCAGAACACCTTTTTCCTCGTGCTCTCCTACCAAATTCACTATTTCCATTGATGGCTCAATCTCTGCTAGATTACGAGCGTATTCAACAAATCGTTGTACGTCTTTCCCCTCAACATCATAATCTTTACAAAGGCCATCTGTAGAAGCTTTTACCAAGTGTCCACAACCAATCAATCCTTTATGCGTATGGCTATCAGGATCAGCATTATGGTCTGTATGCATACAGAACTTATCCTGATGATTAGCAAGAACTTTATATACAGCATTAAAACATTGTTCTGGCGTCATACCTAACCCCTTGCTTTTATTAACAGCCATAAGCGCCATAACATAACCGCAATCGCCTCCTGGACGGGCAATCATGCCGGTTGCCTGATTGGGAAGATATCGTCCATCAACACATTTGCGCCCTTGCTGAGCACCTACGACATTATGCAGTACATAATTTTGAGTTCGACCAAATTCATCTTGACCCGCATCTTCTTTGTTCGGTAATACCTTATCATTTCGCATAAACAACAAATAATTATATCATATGACGAACTGATGAGTTAACAATCTCTTGTACATGTTGCAAAATTTGAAAGCTAAGGGGTATACTTAGACAGATGGAACATCTTACTCCTAAAGCTTCTTCGGCAAAAGTTTCTATTGTTGGATTATTTGCTGTTCTCACTTTCGCATTAACTCTACCTATCGCTCTTCTTTTTTCCCAGGAAAGACAAGATGTCAGAAGTAAAGCAGCCGAACCAACCCCTAATCAGCAACTTGAAACGCAAACTTCAGGATCTGTAGTTATATCAGGCTATGTCTATCATGATACAAATAAAAATGGTGAACGTGATCTTGAAGAAAAACCTTATCCAGGAGTAAGTATAAAAAAGACAACAATACTTTTACAAACAGAAGAGGCACAGGAAGATGCAACAGTAATTACTGACAGCAGCGGCTTTTTCAAATTTCATTTTTCTCATCACTTTCCGGATCCATCAAGCTATATAATCAAAATTCTCCTTCCAGACGGATATAAAACAATCAACACGAATCCTCTTATCATTTCTGATCTTCCTCAAGAAGCAAAAGAAACACTAGAATTCGGACTATTCCCCCTCAGTAAATAATTTTCCATTGTCCATTTACCATTTTCCATTTGAGGTTGAATCTCTAGCGCGAGAGGAGAACGTTTTTATCAAGGAATCAAGTATTAAGATCAAGAAGATCTCATTTCTCACTTCAAAAATTCTAACATAAATGGAAAATGGAACCTGGAAAATGGAAAATAAATTCAGGGGATTTTGTGGTGATCCTTCTCTTTTTCTCCCCATACAATTGACTCCCCTTTCAGGTATGTCAGGATAATAAGAAGAGCTGTTAAGATTAAAAATTTGGGAAAGAAGCCAATCAATATATCACTGATAGTATTTGTTCCCTTATCTACTTGATTGAATGAATAAACTAATCCCGCAATATATACAACAATCATTAGCCAACCCTTCCAATTAGCCGGCCTCCACCCCATTCCATTCTTATTCGCTTTAAACCAATAGGTATATTTCATATCTAAAGTATAACAAGAGTATCACGTTTACCACAAGTATCACTAGTTTATCCAGGAGGACAAGATATTTATTTTAATATGCCTTTACAGTCATCCAAAAAAGTATTGTAGAGGTGCATAAGTTCCCGAAGATTTTCTGAAATTGATGAGAAAATAAAATCATCTATCTGCTTAATAGGCATAATTTTTGAGCTGGTACTTGTTAAGAAGGCTCCATCATATTCCTCTAACAATGCCTCAGAAATATCTGCCTCCTGTACGGTAAACCCGTTCTTTTGTGCGGCAAGGATCACTGTGCGCAGGGCAACCCCCTCAAGCACACGCTCTTTCGGCGGAGTGAAGAGTGTTTTATCTTTAATAGCAAAAAAATTAGTCCTAGTCCCCTCCAGAATATTCCCAGCTTTATCCAACAGCAAAGCATCATAACAATCGTTCTCTTTTGCTTTTTTATATGCCATATAGCTTTGCAGCATATTCAAAGCCTTTGCATGAGGGAATGGCCTCTCATACTGCACTGTGATAGTACTGGCGCCTTGTGAATAGAGTTTGCGGTCAGGAAACAGCGGAGCTAATGGAATGATGAATAATAAAGGTTCCCTGCCGCCTATTAATAAGATTTTGATATTACATGCATCTAGCTCAAGCTTAGCGACAAGATCTCCAATGTATTGCTTGATATCCTCCCGGGTAAATGGATGGGTAATCCCAATATCGTCTGCCGAAGAAAAAAGCCTTTCAACATGCTGATCAACAAAATAAACAATTCCACCCCGGACTTTCATGGATTCATATACCCCAAATCCATATGAATACTCAACATTAGAAACAGGAATCACCGCCTCTCCCATCGACAAAATCTGCCCGTTCTTGGAGAAATAATCAAAACCCGCCATAGTGTGTGTAGTATATCTCACACCGGAACAATTTGCAAAATTGCGGCCAAGGGATATTGTAGTGGCGCGATTTATCGCGATTTAGCAGTGATAAGGACCGAGATACAACCAAGGCGCCATAAATGTCGCCACTACATTTTTTAAAAATCTAACAATTGGGTTACGTCAATTAGTTCTACTTGAGCGCCAGCGGCGGTAGAGATGAATTAGTGTCAGATAGAAGAGAATGTTTACAAGAAAAATAAAGGGATCTAAAATTAATGTAAAACCCATCATAAATATGCTCATTAAATTCAAGACCACCGTCATTATGAGTGCAATAAGTACTTTCTTTATTGAGAAAAATTCTTTGATTGGCGTTTTTGACGATTTTGCACGAGGCATATAACCTGTATATCAAAATACAGATTCAAAAAACAATCTCTTTGGGGTGGCCTGCCACGCGAAGCTCTTTACAAAAGTAAAGAGCGAAGTGTGGGCGCACTTGGATTCGAACCAAGGACCTTTACATTATCAGTGTAACGCTCTAACCAACTGAGCTATGCGCCCTTTTATCATTGTATTTTACCAAAAAAAGAGTGCTGAGCCAATAAGAAGGATTTAAACTAAATTTTAGCTCTAATCATGTCATGCTGAATTTATTTCAGCATCTCATTAAATCCTTATTAGATCCTGAAACAAGTTCAGGATGACGCTTTTGCAATAGAATTTTAAGCAGTTTTTTTATGGTAAGCGATCTTTGGGCTGATTAGTGATCGGTATATCAAGAACAGTCACTATTTCTTTTGGTGCATCTTTGGGATCTAAGTTACCTACATACACAGCTCTCAAAGCTTTTTGTAAATTTCTCAAGGGGGTCAAACTCTTCTTATAGATTACTGCTGAATTGGCTGGGTTTTCTGCCAATTCTTCATAGTACATTCTATTTACTGCCCCTTCTCTCACTCTCACTGCATCCAAACCTTTGATTATCTTCCCTTCGGTGGTCATTTCCTGGTATCTTTTATTATGCTTCAGCTCAGTCCACTCTCCATCCCGAACCAATCGATCTAACTTATCCGCTTCTTCTTGCCGATTTTGGGGCTCCCTAAACCCCTGATCTTCTCTCTGCCTAGAATGTTCAGTATTCATAATTAATCCTCCCTGCGGAATTCTTCGTTGCCGATTAGCTCAGGTATGTATTCATACCATCGCCAATCATCGCCTTCAATTCCACTCAAAAATACTGCGTGATTTTGTGTAACTTATTCTTGCTCACCGACTTTATCTTTCTGAAATACAGTCACTACTTTCTTCTTTTTTTCAGCAACCTTTTGTATTGTCTGTGCTGTCATTTGGCTGGATTTAAATCCTTTATCAAGATTTAAATCAGCTTGCTTCTCACTATAGCCGGTATAATCAGCGTCCTTCTTTTCAATTTTATCTGTAACAGATGTTTCATGGCCTTTTTCCATATTTAAAAATGTTTTCTCATCCTGGAATACATATTCCTCCCACTTTTACTCATAATTTCTCTTATTTCTCCCCGTACTCCATTGTATTGCGTTTGAAAAACCGGAGCAATAATTGCTGTACTCTCCACAAGACTGTTTATCATTACCTCAACTGGATCAAGTTTCATTTTGTCTTCCATAAATTTCCTCTCTATTTCTTTTTTCCTGATCCTGATAATTTTTCTCCTGCATATCCTACAGCTGCTGTTCCTAATCCTACCTTAAATAAGACCGCACCAATCTGGATATTAGCGAGAATTCCTATGGCACCTATCATCGCCCCAACTAAACCAAACCTCTTCAAAAAATCCCCCATCTTCTCCCCCATATTTCTACTCTGTTCAGCGTTTGCCATAATAATCCTCCTTAAGCAGCATTTGCAAACTGACTTTTTTTAAATTCAACAATAGTCCCTGATTTTGCAATTTTCTTTACTTCTTTTTCTTGCCTTCTTTTTTGAAGCGCTTCTATACCTTTAATCTGAGCATGATCTACCCCAGCAATACCTAGAGCAGCTACTGCAACTGCACCAAATCCCAACACAGCAGCCCCACCTGCAACAACTAATGCACCATTGCGGGTAAGCTTATTGAATCCCTTATACGTTTCTGTAAATCCTCTCTTCTCTTGCTGTAATGATTCTTTTCCTGCCATAATACTCCCTCCTCTATGTCGTGTTAATTGTTAACTGTTGTCCTGAGGCGCGAACGGGGATCGAACCCGTGCATGGAGGTTTTGCAGACCCCTGCGTTACCGCTTCGCCACCGCGCCAGATACCAGTCGGTATCTGGCTCCGCCGGAGACCGGCTGGTATAAAGTCAGGTGCAGTCTTGTACCTGACGCCAGCATACCTTCTGTTATTGTCAATCTTAACACACTCTAGCCTCGGAGGCAACCTACAGGGTAATTATATAAACCTAACAAAATAAGAGGTAAAAATTATTTTTGGACACAAAAAAACCCCGCTATGCGAGGTTTACTTGTCAATTGAAATACACTTAGCTTTCCCCCTTCGCTCTGTTTTAGAGAGCTACGAAGGGACATCGGTCATAAAATGACCTCGAACCAGGACGTGGTAGGAAGGCGAGATTAGATTTATCAATTCCTAAGTGTCCACTTTTGTTCTACTTGCGTAGATCGCAGTGAAATCCCGATAAGATCGGGGTTGCGGAATTAACCAGGAGCTAATCACTTCCCCTGTTGCCATACAATTCCCATTGTCCGTCCAGCTATCTTGCGATATCTGTACTAACAAGCTTCATGTCTTCCCCTATTCCCCTATTTGATTTGCTCATTCCGCCTAAACTGAATTTCGCATTAAAATAAAAGAAAGGAGGTGATCCATCCCCAGCTTCGGCTAGGGATACCTTGTTACGACTTAAGCTTCATCGCCAAGCTTGGCTTCTCACGCCGAACAGCATGATTCAGCCACTCCCGACTTTGCTGCCTTGACGGGCGGTGTGTACAAGACCCGAGAACGTATTCACC
>CAMPGJ010000057.1 GCA_946885425.1 uncultured bacterium | reverse complement strand
ATCAGTTAATGTAACCCAAAAACCACTTTTTGATTCGTCTTCCGATTGTTTTTTCACAAAGTATTCCTTTGCCTGTCCTGCGGCTGCGTCTGACCCGGAATTCTCTGATGGTGCGGGAGCAACAGCGGCGGGGACCGCAGCTGCTTCCAGATTTACCGGTGCTGCCTGTTGTGGATCAGATGGAGTAACAGCAGCAGGTGAATCCGCTGTTGCAGGAACCGTAGACTCTTCAGCAGGTGTCTCAGTTGGTTGTACCACTGGAGGAGTCTGTTCCTGCCCTGGACTTGCGGCTGGTGGAGTCCCTTGAGGCTGTTGTGTCTGAGTCTTATCCTGTGGAGGCTGTGCTTTACCCCCGGGAGAGCGATGAATAATCCCATCTATCAATGCTTTTACTTGTGCATTCTTCAGATAAAGGAAAAACCCGCCTCCACCTAAAATGCCTAAGAAAAGAAAAACGACCAATAGACCGACAATACCTCCTCCGCCACCACTTTTTGTTTCATCAGGAATTGGCGTTGGTGTAGGGCTAGCAGGAGATTTAGTAAGTTTAGGCGTCAAATAAGAAAGTCTTGATACGCTTGTTCCCGTAGGTAGCACCAGAAGCTTAGGTACCGTAATACCCTGATCCTGAAGTTCTCTATAGCTCAAAACCATGACATTATAATCTAGCCCATTTACCATACCATCGTCATTTATGTCTGCATTATTTGGATCAGGACATGGAGGGGTGCCTCTCTTCTGATGAAAACAATTAACAAGAACAGCATAATCATTTAAATCAACTACATTATCTCCTTCAGAGAGTGGGAAAAGATCACCCATAATCATAGTCTTGAATGGTAATATGGGATAATTAGTTTCGTCAGCCTTCTTCTCGAGGCTATACACAATTCCTCCAACACTATTTGATTTTTCTTTAAATAAAGTGCGGAATGATTTACTTGTTTTTATAACAATTTGGTAATCTCCATCCGCGACATGAGAACCCAAATCAATTTTATTATTTATGAATCTTCCATACGTTGGACTGTTTTCATTAGCGTCATAATGCACTTTTGATTTTATAGTATTTAAAGGACGGGTTTTTTTATCCAGAGAATTTACTCCAGTAGGATAAAGATAAATAGTCACATCTCTTGTTGGGTGAATTGGCTTAAAATTACCTCCGGCACTCCCAATTCCGAGAACACCAAAAGAAAGCCCGAGGAGAGGTCCATTTGGAGCCTGAGGTACAATTTCTGTTGGCTCAGGAATAAGCGTAGGTATGACTTCATCAGGTTCTTCCAGTTCCTCGTCAGTATCTGTGTTAAAAGCCTTTATATCTGATTCTTCTACTACTGATTTCTCTACAGATGACGTAGTAATTGGTGCTGCATGAAGATAAAAATGAAATGTGTATACTAGAAGAATATTTGCCAATAAAAGGATTATCCAGATATGGACAGCAAATTCCGAAAAATATTTAACAGCCTTTTTTACATGCCTATGCCTAATCATAATAAATGAAATAGTTAGATAGTTAAAAGGTTATATGGTTAACTATGTAGCCATATAGCCATAAAACCATACTATTAATTTAATCTCCTCCGAATTGTTTGAAGTTATGCAAAAAGAAATTGTAGTCAACAACATTAACTTTTCCATCATCATTAAAATCAATTGAATCATAGGGGTTTACTGTGCCGTCATCATTGGCATCACTCAAAGGTTTAACTGAACACTTTTTATCCTGGAAGCAGGTAAGAGCTATATTGTAATCTGTAATTGTTAGCTGATTATCACCGTTAAGTTCTCCAGGGATGAGAACAACTGGAGATAGCACGTTCAATCTATCATTTAAGATGGGCTGGAATTGCGGCATCACAAGCTCCTGCAGCGTATGATCTGATCCGATTTTTACATAGTAGGTACTATTAATACCTTTTCCTAGATGGACAATACCTCTAAACAAATCATTTCTGTCATAAGTAAGGAATGCTGTACCTACTACAACCTCTTCGTTCTCCAAATCATACACAGTAACAGTAACTTTACGTGAAAGATGTTTTGGAGATTTATTACCATTGATCCCTATACCTGGAAGCTTAACTGATACCAATACCTGCGTATCATTCGGATTAAGTACAAAACCCGGATAGGTTGTTGGAACGGGAGTTAATGATGCCGGAGTAGTAGGGTTTACACCAGAAGCTGTAGGCCTTACGGTCGAGGTAGTTGGAGAGATCAAACAACTCGGAGCTGTTGTGGGAATAGGCAAAGTACGTTTTAATTGGTTATTTGCTTCACTTACTTCAGTAATACTGCTACCTGGGTCAGCAATAGCGATATTTTCTCCAGTAGCAATGCTTTGAATCCATACTGTTTTTGTTTGTCCGGCGCCGATACCTCCTCCAATTGTCCCTATGCCTGTATTTACCTGCACAACGACAGGAAGTGTCACAACCCCACCTATATTTTTTATCGTGACAAGAATACCCAGAGGGCCACATGCATTACCATTTGTAGAGATAACCATGTCATCTACAATTAAATCAGGACGCGAATTGGAGGCAGTCGGTGATATTGCTGAGGTAGGCGTAAGTCCTGAGCTTACCGATGGACTAGGCTGTATACCCGTTGGTACAGGTGATAATGTACCACCTGAAAGAGGAGGTGGATTTGTTGTTCCATTGGAAACTTTTGCTAGATCAAGTGTCCAAAATGTATTACTTTCGGCGATCCCCATATGGGTAAAATTTCCTAACATATTTACATTATGTCCGGGGGAATTTTTCCAGGCTTCAAAAGCTTTTGGTACACTTTGATAACCCTCAGATATATTTTCTCCCCAACTATTTTCAGAAAGTCCACAATCTTTTAACCTGGTGCCTACAGCTCTACCAAGAGAATCGGTGTGACTCAGGTTTTTATGTGAAGACATATCGTTACTCATCCATTGACCAGCTCTTTGAAGGGTAGGATGGTAGTAGAGCTCATTTAATCCATTTTCTTTCCTATATTTATTAATGGTATCAAACATTTCTTTTTCACTGGAGCTAAAGGATAGGTCTGCGGCAGCAAGATCACAGTTTTTTAGGGCTGTCTGAGCGTTACTTTTATTTTGCTGAGGCTGTTGAATCTGAACGACAGAAATGAAAATACCAATAATGAGAATAACTCCTATAGAAAAAGGAATAAAAATATCCGATGTTTTAGGCTGCAATATATGCTTTCTCATGTATTAACAATAGTCCTTATTATCATCGTATATGTTTTATGGAAGAGAATCAAGACTTTAACCATACGTACATCTATAACCTGAATGAGCTAAATGTTCAAAAATAAAGCTGAGGCATGACATATAGTAAAAAATTTGGTAAAATAGAGGGGTAAGCCGGGCCTGTAGCTCAATGGTAGAGCAGTCCCGACTTAGTCGGGATTGGTTGGAGGTTCATTATGATTCTCTATGTCCTTTATAATAAGACTGGCGATAAGTATTATATAGGTGTTACAGATAATTTAAAAAGAAGGTTAGCAGAACATAATGGAAAGACTAATCATTATACGGGGAAATTTGATAGCTCGTGGATAATTAAGTTTTCTAAAGAATATGTATCAAGCGCAGATGCATATGAAGAAGAAAAGCGTTTAAAAAAAGCGAAGAATAGAAAGTATTTAGAGTGGTATATTAGTAATAAGGGCCTGTAGCTCAATGGTAGAGCAGTACCCTCTTAAGGTATTGGTTGGAGGTTCGAATCCTCTCGGGCTCACTCATCGTAGTTAAGGGAGAAGTGCTATTCTTGATTGTATTGTAATGTAGGGTTTTTTCCTCTTTTAATAAGCTCTTTTACATAATGATTATGTAATTGCTTAAATTCACTTTGCAGTTTATCCAGTTCATTATCTTCTAAATCCTCAACATCAACCAATCCATTTCTTGCTCCTTTTGAAGCTTTCAATAACTCATCTAGCTTCAAGTGCATCGCTCTGGAATCTCTATTTTGCGTATTTTGAATTAAAAATACCATCAAGAAAGTAACTATTGTTGTTCCTGTATTTATTACCAACTGCCAAGTATCAGAGTATTGAAAGGCTTTACCACTGAATCCCCACATAACGACAATCACAACAGCTAGTACAAATGCTGTAGGGGAACCCGTTATTTTTGAAATTTTAATCGCGATTTTATGGAATACTTCGTTCATTTTTAGTCACCTCATATTTTACTTTATAACGTGTCTATATAGTATCATTCCATAAATTGTTCTGCTAAGCAAGATTGACTAAATGATTTAAAAATTTTAAAAACGCAATAAAGCAAAGGTTTTATTATTAATTATTTTCAATATATCAAACAGCACGATTATTGCCAGGGCTGCCAATACTGCTACAAACCAGCTTTCAAAACCAAGAGGAACCGTTTCAAAGACATGAGCTAATGGTGTATATAAAATTAATAGCGTAGCAAAGATTGAAAACATAGAGGCAATAGCTAAATGCTTATTAACAAACAAGCCTCTATTCAGAACTCTGAATCTAAATGATCTGAAATTGAAAGCGTTTGCTATTTGCATTAATATTATGCTCAGCAGTACCGTAGCCCGAGCAGTTTCTGAAGAAAGATTAATAACATTGAATGAAACATATGTTGCGCAAAAAGCAATAATTCCCATGGATACTCCATTAAGAATGGTTACATTGATAAATTCTGAAGTAAGAATTTGCGCGTTCTTTCTCGGTTTTTCTCTCATAACATCCTTTGAAGTTGGATTAAAACCAAGTGTTATAGCAGGCATATTATCGGTAACAATATTAATAAATAGAATTTGCAAAGCAGTAATAATTGGCACAGACCATCCTAAATAAGGTGCAACCAACATGGCGATAAATAAAAGATATATATCAGATAAATTACAAGAAAGCTGATATGTGACGAATTTACGTATATTATTAAATATTGTTCTTCCCTCTTTAATAGCAGCGACTATCGTCGCAAAGTTATCATCTTTCAATGTAATATCTGCAACTGAACGAGAGACATCTGTCCCATTTATACCCATCGCTACGCCAATATGAGCTTCTTTTAATGCCGGTGCATCATTCACACCATCTCCAGTCATCGTTACAATCTCCCGATTGGCCTTTAATGCTCTAACAATTCTTAATTTGTGTTCTGGCTGCACTCTGCTGAAAATTGAAATTGAGGCAACAATGGACCTTAGTTCTTTATCAGATAATTTTTCTAGTTGATTTCCTTCAAGGACATCTCCATGTAATCCGATTTGTGAGGCAATAGCTTTTGCTGTCTCAGGATTATCACCAGTAATCATTTTTACTTTAATACCGCTTTGCAAACATAGCGAGATAGCTTCTTTTACCTCTTCACGCGGTGGATCTTCCATACCGGATATACCAAGAAAAATAAAGTTATCTTCGGTATAATAACCATCTACTGAAGAATCAATTTTATATGCAAAAGCAAGAGATCGAAGAGCTTGCCCCGTTAATTCTTTGTTCAATTTAAGTATTTTTTTTCTTTCATTATCAGCCAAAATTTCTTTTCCATGGTGTTTTTGAATATATTTACATTTTTGAATTATTATTTCAGGAGCACCTTTTGCATAAATACTCGTTTTATTATCTTCCTTGTAAGCTACCGACATCATTTTGCGATTTTAATCAAATGTAAGCTCATTTATTCGAGGTTGTGTATAGTCTTCTTTAAATATTCCTACCTTTGCAGCGAGTATAAGGAGCGCACCTTCGGTTGATGACCCTACGATCTTATATAAAGCGTCATCACCTAACCGCTCAATATTTGAATCATTACATACAACTGCAGATTTAATCATCATCATGACCGTATGATCATTTTTAACATTAATCGTTTCTTCATCTTTCATTATTTGCCCATTTGCTTCGTAACCTATCCCTGTAACATTAAACAGTGATCCATTAGCATATATCTTTCTAACCGTCATTTCTCCTTTAGTGATTGTGCCTGTTTTATCAGTACAAATAACTGAAGTTTCTCCAAGAGTTTCTATGATTGACATTCTATTGACTACAGCATTCTGTTTGGCCATGCGGTTTACTCCGGCAGCAAGAGTCGTAATAAGTACGACTGGAAACCCTTCGGGAAATGAAGATACCGCTATTGCAATAACAATAATAAGAACACTCACAATAACGTCATGGGTAAGTGCCTCTGCACGCAGGAGCAATACGATACCTGTAAGTATTGCGGCTGTAACTCCAACAATAACCATATATTTAGAAATTTTATTCACTTTATCCTGTAAGGGGAGTTGTTTTTCAGCTGTTGAAATCATGCCTGCTATCTGACCGAATTTTGTTTTCATGCCGGTGTTTACAACTTGAGCTCTACATTTTCCATTAACAACGTACGACCCCATAAAAACAAGGTTTTCATCCTTTGCTGATTCAGAATAAACCGCTGTTTTTCTTATATCCGTTGATTCTCCTGTTAAAATAGCTTCATTTACTTTAAGATTAGCTTCTTCAAGGACAATACAATCTGCAGGTATCTTTTCTCCTGTTCGCAAGATAATTATGTCACCAGGAACTATTTTGTTAGATGGCACTTCATGTTCTTTGCCATTTCTAATAACGCGGGAAACAGGCATAATCATCTTTTTCAGAGCACTTATTGCCTTTTCTGCCTTATACTCCTGAGAAAATCCGGTAAGAATAACAATACTAATAACCGCGAGAATTACGTATGTTGTGATTTTTTCTCCAAGAAAAAAAGATATGACTGCTGTAATCGTTAGAAGATATATGACAAAATTTTTCTTAACTTGCCGGAATAAGATCTGAATCCATGACACTTTATTAATCTCATGTATTTCATTTGTACCGAATTCTTTTAATCTTTGCCGGGCTTCTTCCTGGGTCAGTCCTTTTAAATTCTGCATATGCTATGAAAAGTATTTGCAATTATTGCTGCTGTTGCAATTACAAGGGAACACTATTGATCTTATTCATTTTTCTACCATTAT
>CAMPGJ010000056.1 GCA_946885425.1 uncultured bacterium | reverse complement strand
TCCATTAGGAGAGGGGATTTATTCTAACCCCATGGAGGCGTTTAGTTTTTTTATTTCTTCTTGTTTGCCGAAACTACCTATGACTGTATATGCTCCGAAATAGAAATCTATATTGCTTGTTTTATATCGTGTCATTTCCTTGATTCCTGCCTCCAAATTTTCTTCTGAACGGAATACTTTCATCAGCTTATCAGCGCATATTTCCTTAAAAGTTTTTTCGGGATGTTCTGCTACAGCGACATTATAGATAGAATCAGATATCGTTTCTGATAATACAGGAAGTTGGCGCGAAGGCAAATTATACCGAAGTATTTTATGTGACCATAGAGCCCCTTCAAAAAATTCTCTTGAGGCACTCTCATCATCATATTCTTGCATTTGCGATAAAATAAATCTTTTTAATGACGGATTTCGCTCTCCAAGCAAACCATATTCTTCATTCATTTTAGCGGGAGGGTCTATCGAGATCGAAAATAAAGCACTTTCAACAGCAACTTTGCTTATGGGAAATAAATCCCCTTCTCTTCTATCTTCTTTTGGTGAAAAATGCTCAGCAGACATGTGCCTACATACTAGCACAAACCTCATCCTTTTGCAGTAATTTAACATCTCCATGAACTAAATCAATAGCATAGGTCATAACAGTTGTGCTACAATTTATATAAGGATGAAAACTAAATATAAATTCATCATTCTTGCTCTTCTTGCTCTTGATTTTGCCTTAATACTTTCAATATTAATAGGTAATAATCCCATTTCAGTACTCGATCCAAAAGGTTTGATTGCTGCACAACAAAAAAGCCTTTTTGTGAATGCGATATTATTGATGCTCATTGTCGTTGTCCCTGTTTTTCTTTTTGCTATTTATGTAGTCATGAATTATCGTGAAGGCAATACAAAAAGTAAATATACTCCTGATTGGGATCACGATATCAAAATACAATTAGCCTGGTGGGCCTTGCCAACAACAATTATTTTTATCCTTTGTATCATCATGTGGAACGCCACCTTCAAATGGGAACCTCATTCACCAATCCAATCCGACAAAAAAGAAATGACAATACAAGTTGTTGCACTCCGCTGGAAATGGCTGTTTATATATCCGGAGCAGGGGATTGCCACAGTCAACTATATTACAATCCCTGAAAAAACACCTATCAAATTTGTGTTGACTGCTGATGAAGCCCCTATGAATTCATTTTGGGTTCCTCGGCTGGGTGGACAACTCTACGCGATGTCGGGGATGGTCAATCGCCTCAACCTCATCGCGGATGAAACTGGTGTATATTATGGTTCTAATGCAGAAATAAGCGGTAAAGGATTTGCCGGAATGAGATTTACTGTCAAATCAGTCTCGCAAAACGATTTTGATACATGGATCACATCAGTCAAACAATCTTCAAAAGCACTTACCCGTGAAGAATATAAGGTTCTAACTCAACCAACTGAAGATAATCCACCTGTATTCTACTCATCGACAGCAGACAATCTCTTCAGTACAATAATAATGAAATACCAGGCGCCAGCAAATGGTGGGGGACATAAAATGCCAACATCAGAAGCAATGCCTGGAAAACATGGAATGGAACACTAGCTAACCCTTTACCTTAACGCTAATAATTTATGGACAAATTTATTTTTGGAAAACTTACTGTAGATGAATTGCCACACGAATGGTTCACCATAGGCGGAACCGTGGGAATTACAGGAATGTTCATCGCTGTTGCTATCTTCCTCACAGTGACCAAGCGATGGAAATGGCTATGGAATGATTGGCTCACCTCATGTGATCCGAAAAAAATCGGAATCATGTATTTCATCGTAGCGACACTGATGTTCGCTCGCGGCGGACTTGACGTAGTTATGATCTGGCTGCAACAATCCTTGGGTTCCAGCACATCTCCTGGATTTGTAGAAGCCTCACATGGCTATCTCAATTCCCAACATTTTCAGGAAATCCTCACCGCGCATGGAGATATCATGGTGTTCTTTGTCACCATGGGGTTCTTATTCGGCCTGATCAATTTCATCGTCCCTTTGCAGATAGGCGCCCGCGACCTGGCATATCCATTCCTTAACTCATTGGGATTCTGGTTATATGTGGCAGGAGCCGGGCTTATCAATTTCTTTTTCTTTTTGGGAGGAGAATTTGCAGCGACAGGATGGCTCGCAGTAGCTCCGCTTTCCGGCCTTGAATTCAGCCCCGGGGTGGGGATGGATTATTGGATTTGGAGCTTACAGGTCTCGGGACTAGGAACGCTGATCGGAGGAATTAATTTCTTTGTCACCATTCTCAAGATGCGCGCTCCGGGCATGACCCTCATGCGTATGCCCTTATTTACCTGGACCTCTCTTTGCAGTATGGTTCTTATTCTCACCATTTTCCCTATCCTCGCTATGACAATCATCCTTCTCACATTGGATCGTTATATGGGTACACATTTCTTTACCACTGATTTTGGCGGAAGTCCGATGATGTATTGGAACCTCATCTGGATGTGGGGACACCCTGAGGTGTATATCCTCATCCTTCCAGCCTTCGGAATCTATTCTGAAATTGTTTCAACCTTCAGCCAAAAACGTCTATTCGGCTATACGACATTAGTCATTGGCGCCATTTCTATCACGCTTCTATCCTTTTCCGTCTGGCTTCACCACTTCTTCACCATGGGAGCAGGAGCAAATGTAAACTCCTTCTTTGGTATCGTCACCATGCTTATTGCTATCCCGACAGGAATACAGGTAGGTAACTGGCTCCTCACCATGTACAAAGGACGAATTCAAATGAAAACTCCTATGTACTGGTTTTTTGGATTTATCAGTACTTTCACCTTCGGAGGAATGGCGGGGGTTCTCATGGCAATCCCACCTGTCGATTTCCAGGTACATAATAGTTTGTTCCTCGTCGCACACTTCCATACCATGATTGTCGGTGGTGCACTCTTTGGTATTTTTGCCGGATTTGTCTATTGGTTCCCGAAGATATTCGGTTTAAGATTAAATGAACGGATTGGAAAATATGCATTCTGGCTCTGGCTTATCGGATTCTTTGTCGCCTTCACACCGATGTATATTTTAGGTCTTATGGGAGCTACGAGACGCCTTGACCATTATGATGCAGCAACAGGTTGGCAGCCTCTCTTTATGGTATCGCTCATCGGCGCAGCCATCATAGCCTGTGGAGTGCTTGTGCAAATAGTACAGATAATTGTCAGTATCATACAGAAGAAACAAAATCTCGATACAACTGGAGATCCATGGAATGGAAGATCTCTCGAATGGGCGACCACATCACCACCACCCTTTTATAACTTTGCTGTTATTCCTGAAGTCCACAGCCGCGAACCATTTTGGGATATGAAGAAGGGGAAAACAACACCAACTAAATATGTAGATATTGAAATGCCTAAAAATACAGGACTTGCCATCTATCTTTCCGGATTTGTTTTCCTCTTTGGTTTGGCCATGACATTCCATAGCTACTTCTTCGCGATTATTGGTCTGGTCGGCGCAGTTGCCTGTGCTTTCATCCGATCATTTGACGTGAACAATGAATATGTAGTCACCGCAGCAGAAATAGAGAAGATGGAGAAAAAAATTAAAAATAAAAAATAAAATCTCAACGTATGAAAGAAGTAAAAGAACATTTAGATCATCATAAACTTGCAGCGCAGGACCGGACTATGTTCGGATTCTGGACATACCTGATGACCGACCTCATCATGTTTGGCGTGCTTTTCGCAACCTTTGCAGTACTTCGGGGAAGCACCTATGGCGGCGTACAACTGGGTAAATTGTTTAACATGGAATTCGTTCTGTGGGAAACACTTATTCTTCTGACAAGTAGCTTCACTTGCGGTTTGGCTATGATTGCCGCGCATCATAAAGAAAAAACACAAACATTTGCCTGGTTCGGCATTACCTTTTTCCTCGGGCTTGCGTTCCTTTTCCTGGAAATCGATGAATTTAAAAAACTTATCGCCGAAGGCTATGGATGGCAGAGGAGCGGAGCTATGTCTTCATTCTTCGCTCTTGTGGGAACACATGGAGCGCATATCTCATTTGGTCTGCTCTGGATGGCAGTCTGCCTGATAGCTGTACAAGTGCAAGGATTCACCTTCCATAACATAAGAAAATTGATGCTCTTGAGTCTTTTCTGGCACTTTTTGGATATTGTCTGGATTTTCATTTTTACGATAGTATACCTGATGAGTGTAATATAATTGTTGTATTGCTAAATTGCTAGTTAAATTGTTAAATCTCCCGGTCTGCGGACCACCCCCTTTAGGTAAAGGGGGCTGGGGGGATTAACGCCAACAATATAACAGTGAAACAATGTAACAATTATTAAATCTATGCATACAGAAACAACAAAATCATTTATCATTGGATTTCTTCTCTCTGTAGCTCTTACATTTGCAGCTTATTATGCTGTCGTAAATCATCTGCTAACAGGCACGATGCTTCTGGCTGCTATCATCATCCTTGCCTTTGTACAGCTTGCAATACAATTGATATACTTCCTGCACATGGGAAGAGAAGCCAAACCACACTGGAATCTAATGGCTTTCCTTACAACTTTTTCAATCATTCTCATCGTCGTCCTGGGTTCTATCTGGATTATGAATCATCTCCATTATAATTTGATGTCCCCGGATGAAATGACTAGATATATCATGGAAAAAGAAGCAATCTATAAATAATCTTTCCTATACCACCGATTGATTTACTGCTCTAAAAATGATATTTTTGAGGTGATAATGCTGAGCCTTATGCAGAAAGTGAAACAATACTATCTCCTAACAAAACCCGGTATGGTCCGAGGGAATGCTATGATTGCCGTTTGTGCATTTTTCTTTGCATCCAAAGGCACTATAGATTGGTGGCTATTATTGGCGATGCTGGCAGGGATTTCATTGATTATTGCAGCTGCATGTGTTTTTAATAATTGTATTGATGAAGGCATTGATACAAAAATGGAGAGAACAAAAGATAGGGCGCTGGTAAAAAAACTCATTCCAAAAAAACATGCACTTATCTATGGAATTATCCTTGGTATCACAGGAACCTCTATTCTAGCTATTTATACAAACCTTATCACACTTGGACTTGCTGGTCTTGGATTTGTTTTTTATGTCATCTTTTATAGTATCGGAAAACGCCGCTCAATTCACGGAACGCTCGTGGGAGCCGTCTCAGGCGCGACACCTCCGGTCATCGGTTATTGCGCGGTAACAGCCAACTTTGATCTGGGCGCACTGCTTCTTTTTGTTATTTTAGTTATCTGGCAAATGCCTCATTTTTATGCAATCGCACTCTATAGATCCGATGACTATGCTGCCGCAAGTATACCCGTCCTGCCAGTGATAAAAGGAATCAACGAAACAAAAGTAGCAATGCTACTCTACATCATCGCTTTTACCGTCGCCGTACTTTCTCTGAATTTTTTTGGATATGCCGGGATATTCTATCTGGTTATTGCCGGGCTCCTCAGTACATCATGGTTGTTGCTCTGGACAAGAGGAGTAAGAACAGCAAACACCAAACGATGGGCAAGAAAAATGTTCTACCTCTCCCTCATAGTCTTGATGGGATTGTTTATCACACTTGCAATAGAGGGGATAGGTTATAGGGGATAGGGGATAGTCATTTGTCATTCCCGCGTAGGCGGAAATCCACATTCTCATCTTTAGTCATTGGATATTGGATATTTGATATTTGGCATTGGATATTCTATGATTGATATATGACCTTCGGAAAGCTTGATGACAAAACCTATTTGATCCGCCTGAGTAGAGGAGAGGATGTCCACGAAACAATAAAAACATTTTGTAACGAACATAAAATTAAAAATGCTCTTGTGTCTGCACTGGGTTCACTAGAAAACCCAACATTGGCTCACTACCGAATGGATACTAAAAAATACAGTGAGAAAAAACTTGAAGGTGTCTTCGAACTAACCAATCTGACTGGTAACATAGGCATATTTGAGGATGACATAATCCTCCACTTCCATGTAACAATTGCTGATGAAAATATGCAAGCATTTGGTGGACATCTCGTCCAAGGCAACGCTTCAGCAACAATAGAGATGACAATCACTGTTTATCCGACCACCTACGTCAAACAATTTAACGAAGAGGTGGGGTTAAAATTGTGGGAGCTAACTAAAGAATTTCCCAAATAGCTCGAATAACTATCTAATAAATTCGAATAGATTCGATTAAAATTCGAGTAATTAGAGAAATCTAAGAGGGGGTGAATTATTATGAATATTTTAGCAATTATTGTCGCAGCAGTTGTGAATGTGATTCTTGGATCATTATGGTATTCTCCTGTTTTATTTGCAAAACCATGGGTCAAAGCAATGCAGATGAAAAAGGACGACTTTGAAAAAAGCAGCAAAAAGATGGGTACAGGAATGTACTTCCCACCTATGGTCGCTGCTTTAGTCACAGCAGTTGTTCTCTCTTGGTTCATCCAAGAACTTGGGGCAAATACCTTTGTTGACGGACTGAAAGTAGGATTCCTGGGATGGCTGGGCTTTACAACCACAGCACAAGTTTTGAATTCCTGGGTTTTTTCAGGAGGCAAACCAAAAGAACTTTACTTTATCAACACCGGCTACCAACTGGTCGCCTTTAGTTTGATGGGAGGAATACTCGGAGCTTGGCGCTAAATGCGCCAGTTATAAAGTCATAAGGTTATAAAGTTATAAAGACACAATAACTTTATAACTTTCGACTTGATAACTTTATAACTAGATTTTCTTTGTAAGAAAATCTACTGCTGACTTGCATTTGTAAGCCTTTGGTAATAGAATCGTAATCAAATGAACAACAAAACTGCCCGAAAGTATAAAGCACTCATGACTGATGTTGACGGTACTCTTATCGTCAACGGAGGAGGAAATACTATTTCCGCCCGAGTCAAACAATCTATCCATGACTCCCAAAATAAAATCCATATCGGCATCGTCAGCGGGAGACCACTTCACCAGGTAAGCGTTATATTTGATGAGCTTAGACTACAACATCCATGTGTTATCAGTGGAGGAGCCCAGAT
>CAMPGJ010000055.1 GCA_946885425.1 uncultured bacterium | reverse complement strand
GAATTGTAAAGTCTTCAATTTCATCAATGAATTTTTCATCATATGATGCACTCTGCTCATTCAATTTTAGGTTATATTTCTTCTTTCTATAAAAATCTGCAATCTCATTTTTGAGTATTGTGAAGAGATATGGATAAAAAGGTTTTTTTTCATCAAACCGGTCAATACCTTTATATGATTTGATAAAAGTCCCTTGGACAATATCAGCGACATCATGCTCATCTTTTACTTTTTTTTTGGTATAGAAATAAATGATCTGCGAGAAACGCTGGACGAGATGTCCAAAATAGTTGATTTCTCCCTCTTTTATTTTTTTAACAATTTCTTTTTCTGATAACTCTTCCATACAATTTTTATTCTAATAAGAAACCATGAGATGCTGAACTAAATTCAGCATGACAATTTTATCCTAACATTATACAGGAGAGGTCAATAGCCGATTCTTAAGCGTGTTATTTAGTATATAATTGGGGTTGCAGTGGTTTGGTTATTCTCCAGTTACCATCTTCCTGTTTTCTACGAAAAATAATTGTTTCATCGCCCGACCATCCTTTATGTAGGATACCCAAATGCGGCAGTGTTCCTTTTACCCAAACAATTTCTTCACAACCTAAGGGTTTTCTGGAAAGAACATCAACTTCAAATGGGGGCAGTCCCGGGCTTTTAGCCCAGTTTTCAATTGTCATTACTTAGATGCTTGCAGAAATATCTCTGTGGTGTCAAGCGATTGACATCAACAAAGTAGAGTCGTTATGATTGATATATTAAGATTGGGATTTTCGAGGCGGAGTTGTGGGAACGGAGATATTTGGAAAAAAAACTAGCCGGGAATGAGCTGGTTTTTGAGAAAGAACCTCTCACGGTAGATAATGTAGAAAAATTTCAGGATTGTGAAGCAGTTTCAATATTCATTTGCTCGACAATAAATAAGGATGTGCTTGATAAGATGCCTCAGCTTAAATTTGTTACAACAAGATCTACAGGTTTTGATCACATAGATTTGAACGTATGTAAGGAAAAAGGTGTTATTGCCTGCAATGTCCCTCATTATGGTACTCATACGGTTGCGGAGCATGCATTTGCTCTCATTCTCGGTTTGTCGAGGAAATTATATACATCAGTTGATCGTACTAGAAGAGGTGATTTCGACCACCATGAGCTGACAGGGTTTGATTTATATGATAAGACTATCGGTATTATAGGTATGGGAGATATTGGATTGTCGGTGATCAATATTGCCAAAGGGTTTGGTATGCATGTTGTTGTATATTCACGTCATCCCAGTGAAGAAGAGGCAAAAAAATTGGGTATAACGTTTATGGATTTCAAAGAGGTACTTAAAGTTTCGGACGTAGTTACATTACATGTGCCTTATACGAAAGAAACCCATCATCTTATAAATAAAAGGACGATAAAGAAGTTTAAGAAGGGTAGCCTTCTGATCAATACTGCACGTGGAGGTTTGATCCAGACAGAAGCGTTATTATATGGTCTGGAGAAGGGGATTTTGGGTGGAGCAGGAATTGATGTCCTGGAAGGAGAGAATGCTATTCAGGAGGAACGACAGATATTAGATAATCATTCTCTTGATAATGCCAGTTTTAAGACGCTATATTTTGACCATGTCTTGATGGGAAGAGAGAATGTCATCATTACTCCGCATAATGCTTTTAATAGTAGAGAAGCTTTACACCTCATTCTGGATGTAACAGCAGAAAACCTACTTGCTTTTCAGCAAGAAAAGCCTCAGAATACCTTAGGAGACTCTAGAACATGAACAATACAACCTAGCGTGTCTTTATGGCGAGCTTCGTCGTTGCTGCTTTGCTCAAGTATGTACTCATACTATCGCAAACCAGCGCCTAGAATCTCATCCAGAAATACCACGCGATTTTTGTATAATTTATGTACTAGAGCCTCCTAGAACTAGGACCTAATATGATAAGCGTTGTAATACCTGCATATAACGAAGAAAAGTATATAGAGAAGTGCCTTCAGAGCCTCATGGAACAGGAGGAAATGCCTGATGAGATTATTGTGGTTAACAATAATTCCACTGACCGTACAGAAGAAATAGTTAAAAGATTTCCTGTCATTTTACTTACTGAAAAGAAGAAGGGAATAATCCCTGCACGTAATAAGGGATTTAATGCGGCAAAAGGTACAATTATAGCCCGTACCGATGCAGACACAATAGTCCCTCCAGATTGGATTAAAAAAATTAAAAAACATTTTGAAGATAGAAAAATAGTCGCTCTTTCAGGACCGGCAAATTTTTATCCGCTTCCTGAAGTGATTCAATTGTATAACTGGCAAACAGTCGGGATTAATCAATCGTTTAAACAAATAGTTGGACATGATTGTATGTTTGGGTTTAATATGTGCGTTCGTAAAAGTGCTTGGGAAAAAGTAAAGGAGAATGTGTGTCGGGATGATAAAGAGGTTCACGAAGATATTGACTTAAGTATTCATCTAGCTCCAATCGGTAAAATTAAATTTGATAATGGAATGGTAGTGAAATCTTCCTCTAGGCGCTTAAAAAAATTAGATTCTTATTTTGAATATCCTTACCGGGGACTAAAATCAATTGCGAAGCATAGTAAAATGGTTCTGCATGAGCGAAAACAGTCAGTGCAGAAATTTGTAGCAAGTATCAAATTCCACAATTTATTCTGATTAGTCAGTCATTATGGACAGGCTTCGCTTTTTCATTAAAATTTTCGGTATAACCTTCATGGTTGTAGGTGTAGGTCTACTATTTTTTTCTTCAAAAGATAAAGTAGGAAAAGTTGCTCCTTCTGCGTTTGGTGTTGTTTCTAAAGTAAAGCTGCCTAAAACCGATTTTTCTCTTCCGGATGTTTTGGGAGAGCGTACAAAGAAAGCAGAAGATATTTCAAAAGCTGTTTCATCGGATATAGGTGACGGAGTGGAAGCTGCAAAAAAACAAGCTTTAAACATTAAACTTGGAGACATTATCAATATTGTTTCACGTGCTCAAAAAATCCCTCAGGATGCGCATAAAGTAGGAGACTTTGTAAGAGAGCAGGTTGAGGGTGTGTTAAAATAAATTTCGAATATCGAAATCCGAAATCCGAAACAATATCAAAATACAAATCTTCTAAATTCAAAACGTTTTTATAATTTATGATTTTTGAAAATTAGAATTTGTTTCGTATTTCGTGCTTCGTATTTCGAGTGTGTAAAAATATGGATAACTTAAAAGAACGGGTCGAAAAATTGGTTGAAAAGGTGAATGTTGATGAGAAGCGTAATCGGATCAGTGAATTGGCGTCTGAAAGTGAAAATGCTGATTTTTGGCAGGATCACAAAACAGCTGGCGAAAAGATGAAAGAGTTGTCGACTTTGCAAAAGGAAGTAGAGGAGATTGAGCTTTTGCAGATGTGGATGGAAGAAGGCGAGCATGATGAAGCGCAGAAGTTGGTTAAAAAGCTTGAATTACTTTTGTTTTTTTCTTCCCCACATGATAAATCCAACGCAATTGTAGGGATTCACTCAGGACAGGGTGGGACTGAAGCGATGGATTGGGCTGAGATGCTTTTTCGTATGTATACCAGATATGTCGAAAAGAAGGGGTGGTCGTATGAAATTCTTGATCAGACCCCCGGCGAAGAAGCTGGGTTGAAGAGTATTACTATTTCTGTAACGGGACGGTATGCGTATGGGCATTTAAAACATGAGGCTGGGACGCATCGTTTGGTTCGTCAATCTCCTTTTAATGCTGACAAATTGCGGCAGACGTCATTTGCGATGGTGGAAGTTTTGCCTGAAGTAGAACAGGTAGAGGGGATAGACATTAAAGATGATGACATTGAATTCGAAGCTTTCAGAAGTGGTGGGCATGGTGGACAGAATGTAAATAAAGTATCAACTGCAGTGAGGATCAAGCATATACCTAGTGGAATTGTTGTTACCTGTCAGGTGGAAAGATCACAAGTTCAAAATCGGGAATATGCTATGAAACTCCTGCGCGCAAAACTTTGGGTAATCCAAGAGGAAGAACGAAAGAAAAAAGAAGCAGAACTCAAAGGCGGCTACAAAACCCCCGGTTGGGGTAATCAAATCCGTTCTTACGTTCTCCACCCCTATCAAATGGTAAAAGACCTTCGGACCGGAGTAGAAACCGGCAACACAGGAGCCGTCCTCGATGGCAACCTAGACATGTTTATTGAAGAAGAGCTACGGGTGTTGTAGCATCATGGAAATCCCCATTGTTTCGGAATTATTGCAAATCTGGCTCTATATCTTTCTAAAACAACCCCCCTGGAAATAATATAAGATATAAAGTATAATGGTTCTAGATTCAGGGGCAAATCTTATTACCCCTTCCATACGCGAGAAGGAGGTACAAAGATCTCATCTTTGAACCATCGGATACAGCTTCGAAAAACGACAGGAGGAATGTCATGACCGAGAAATCGGAAGGCCGTCAAGAAGATGGCCTGAAAAACAAGTTCTGCAGGAAGTGCTGGGGGCGTCTGCCCCATCGCAAGAACCCTGAGACGGGGAACTGGGAGTGCACCTACTGCCCTGAGCGGGAGGCTTTTGAAAAGAAGCACTCCAAGAGGCACAATGACTGAGCCGGGAGCCGGCAACTAAATAAGGAGGTATTCGATACAAACAACTTAGGGGTATGGTATGGGTTCACACCCAAAACTTCGAAAGAAGAGAACCTATGCCATACCCCGCCCCAACACTTTTGCCTTTCAAAAGTAAATTCGAATATCAAATATCGAAATACGAAATAAATTCAAATGTTCAAAATGTAAATGCTCAAAACGTTTTATATTTTGGTATTTGTATTTTGATATTGTTTTGGATTTCGTGCTTCGGATTTCGAATTTGTGGTGAGCTATTTTTTATTTCCTGCGATCCACTTTACGGAGGTGAGGAGGGAGGCGTAGACGTCGTCTTCAAGGGATATTTTGAGACTCTCTAATTCTTCATGCGTGGGATTTCTTGGCTGGAATTGGATGAAATTTGCTTCTGTGATGACGGCGAGAGGCTGCTGCTCATTGCCTTCTCCCATTTCGGCTACGGCGGCTGTGGCGAGTGAGTCGGCGACGTTTGATTTTTCAGCATGCATGAGGCGGCCAAAGATATCTGGTTTGCCGATGTAGCTATTGAGCGCTTGGAATCCGCTATGCGCGATGGCGACACCTGTGACACCCCAGCGAAGCGGGGTAAGCTTACTATCGGTTATGATGACGCCGAGATGTTTGAGATTATGTTTTTTTGTCAGATAATCCCGTATGTCGTTTGCACTTTTTTGCGGGTTTTCTGGCCAGAGGGAAAAATATTCACCAGAGTTGGATTCATCTATTCCTGCTGAGGCGACGAGAATTCCTTTATTAATTGTGATCATGAAACCGTACTGGTTATATTCCCGTGGGAGGTAATAGTCCGCTTCCTGCTCCACAAGTGTATCTTTTTGATCAGCCGATTCATTTTTCACTATCCTTCCTTCGCATATCCCCACAACTTTCGATGCGATAGCAATGACAGTATCTTCTGCTAGTACTGGTAGGTATTCATCTAGAATTTTGTAGAGATTATCGTTGGGTTTTATTTTGTGTGTTTTGTATGGTTTGATAGTCATGGTTTGAGGTTCATTGTAGCACACATCTTTGTCATTCCGAGCGTAGTCGAGGAATCTTTTCACCTGAGCTGAGTAGATCCCTCCGCTTCGGTCGGGATGACAAATGAAAAAAGCCCGTGTATTCGTAATACTTGTGGTAACCGTGAGGGTGTTGCGAAATGGTGGGAAATGTGCAATACTTGAGGAGTCTAATGCTTAGGCGTGACACTTTGCCCATGGATAACTTAGATAAAAAAGAAAATACAGAATCTACTCCGGTTATGCATTCGTTTACTGAAAAGCAGCAATCATCTTCTCCTGCAAAAGTAGTTATTCTCCTTGTTGTTATCGCACTGGTAGGTGTAGCAACCGGATTTGGTTTGTCTAAGTTTTCAGAACAGACCGGAACAAGTATCGTCCCTGCTGCTCTCAATCCGAATGCTCCACAAAAAGGAAAGACATATGGTTCAGGTGATGAAAGCATCTTTAAAGATACTGCTGAAGGCGTTCTCAGAGAAGGTGGTATTGAAGGAGAAGGGCAATATCATCTGGAAAGGTCAGGAGGAGAAAGCCAGAATGTTTATATGACTTCTTCCTCTGTTGATCTTGCTCAGTTCCAAGGTAAAAAAGTAAAAGTTTGGGGACAAACCCAAAAAGCTCAAACAGCAGGTTGGCTAATGGACGTAGGCAAAGTACAAGTACTTTGATTTTCCATTGGCCATTTTCCATTGGCATTAAAAATTGAATAAATCGTAAATAAATGGAAAATGGAACCTGGAAAATGGAAATTCTCCACTATGATTAAATTAGAGAACGTTACTAAGCAATATCCGACCGGAAATACTGCGCTTTCGGATATCACATTTACCATCGATCAAGGTGATTTTGTTTTTCTTGTGGGCCCTTCCGGTTCAGGCAAAACTACATTATTACGGATGCTTATCAGAGATTCTATACCTACCAGTGGTTCTATCTCAATTGGTGAATGGGATCTGATAAGGCTTCCTGATGCAAAAGTACCTCATTTAAGAAAAAAAATTGGAGTAGTATTCCAGGATTTGAAGCTTCTACGGGATAGGACTATTTTTGAGAATATTCTCTTCCCGCTTGAAGTAGTAGGAATGGAGAAACTGGAGGCACAAAAGCGGGTTGAAGGTATTCTTGAGCAGGTGGGTATTATGGATCACAAAGATAAGTTTCCTATTCAACTTTCAGGTGGAGAAATGCAACGGGCAGCAATAGCCAGAGCTTTGGCTTTTTCTCCAGAGATCTTATTAGCAGATGAGCCGACCGGGAATTTGGATAATACTACCTCATGGGAGATAGTTAAACTGCTGCAGGATATCAATGCTCTTGGCACAACGGTAATTATGGCGACGCATAATACTGATATTGTGAACAGTTTGCTTAAGAGGACGATTACATTAGAGAAGGGAAAGTTGGTTAAGGATACTCCAATGAAAGGGGTTCATAAGGAGAAGCACAAGTAA
>CAMPGJ010000054.1 GCA_946885425.1 uncultured bacterium | reverse complement strand
TTTTTTCTAATTCAGCTTTTAATTGATCATTCTTTTTAATTAACTGGTTTAATTATATTTTCTGTTTTTTCTTTCTTCTCTTAGCCAATCTCTATATTCGCGTAGATTTTGCCGCACATCTTTTTCCCATCTATACGAAGGAATGGATGTAATCGATGGATATGTTGGGGAAATAGTTGGCTGCACTTGTCCCATCCGCGGATGTATAGTTGGGCTTGGTGTGTAGCACCTCATTGTAGGTTCTGTCCCTCTGATGAAATATTCATTGGCTGATGATGAAGCTATTGGGCTTTTGGAAGCAAGCACTTTCCCATTTGTGCAGCCTGCAAACTGTACGATACCTGTGGGTGGAGAAAATGCTTCAACTTTTGTCCCTGCAGTGAATTTCTCCATAAGATTTTTCCAGATAGGGGCTGCCCCCAATGATCCTGCAACGGTATCCATGGGTTGATTGTCATTATTTCCTACCCAAACGCCGATAACGAGGTTAGGAGTATAGCCAAGTGTTAGGGCATCTCTATAATTTTCGGCAGTTCCTGTTTTAACAGCTGCCGGTCTGGAGATGTTAAGTACGTTACCAAATACTTCTGATCGCGCTTTGTTATCAGAGAGAATGGAAGAAATAAGAAAGGCAGCTTGCGGTTGGAGAGCTTGCTCAGTTGTGACTTTGGTAGTATAAATGGCTTTATTTGATTTGTCTGTGATGGCCAGAATAGTACGTGGTTCCGGGCGTATGCCATTATTGGCAAAAGTGGAGTAGGCATCTGTCATTTCAAGAAGAGTTACTTCTCCAGCCCCCAAAACAACCGATAAACCTGATCCATAATACGACGGTTCTTTCAGTGATGTTATTCCCATTTCTTTTGCTTTTTCCAGAGTATCTATCAGTCCGACTCTTTGCATCACAAGGACAGCCGGCACATTAAGTGAGTTGGAAAGAGCACGACGCACGGTTACAGGACCCCTGAATTTACGGTCATAATTTTGTGGTTTATACCCTTCCGTAAAAGTGATGGGTGAATCGTTGAGGAAAGTGGCTGGGGTTATGATATGACTCTCAAGCGCGGCAGCATAGACGATCGGTTTGAATGATGAGCCCACTGACCTGGGTGTTGTAGCCATATTAACAGTACCAAACTGTTTGTCGTACCAGTCTTTGCTTCCGACGAGTGCTTTAACATCTCCAGTTTTGGGATCCATGACGACTGCGGCGCCATTGGTAGCAGCGTTTCCTTTAAGTGTTTCTACATGACGGGCAACTTCCTTTTCCGCTTCTTTTTGCCAGGTTAGATCTATCGTTGTCCTTATCTTAAATCCGGATCTGGCGATTGTTTCTTCACCATATTTCTTAATTAGTTCATCACGTATCATCAAAGCGAAATGAGGAGCTGTGGCATTTATACTAGCAGACGCAGGACGAAATGTTAGTTTCTCTTTTTGAGCTTTTTCTTTTTCTTCTCTGGTTATATATTTTTGTTCATACATTTTTTGCAGGACGAGGTCCTGCCGTATTTTTCCTGCTTCGTAATCTCCGGAAAAAGGAGAGAATTTTGAAGGAGATGGAAGAATTCCTGCTAAGAATGCCTGCTCTGCAATTGTCATCTCTTTAGCATGTTTGCCAAAATAATTCTGTGCTGCATTTTCTATGCCAAAGGCTCCTTCTCCGAAGTATACAGAATTAAGATACATCTCTAGAATTTCTTCTTTAGAATATCGTCTCTCGATTTCTTGTGAGAGTATGACTTCCTGAATTTTGCGCAAATAATTTCTGTTGGAATTAAGAAGAGCGTTTTTTACTAATTGCTGGGTAATTGTTGATCCTCCATAGAGAATTTTCCCATGTGAGAGATCAAGAAAAAAAGCACGGATAATAGAAGGGAGAGAGTAACCTGAATGTTTATAAAAATCTTTATCTTCAGAAGCAATTGCTGCTTCTGTAATATGTTCAGGCATATCTTGCAGAGGGACAAAGGTCCGTTGTTTTGCTTGATAAAATGTAAAGAAGGGCTTATCATTCCGGTCCAGTAGTATAACTCCTGTATCATTTTTATTCATGATACTATCTTTCGTTTTTAAATCATTAGCAAAATAAAGGTAGGTAAATAGCGGGATAAAAATAAAAAGGCCTAGAATAGCGAGGGAGCTGATAAAAATTTCTTTTTTGTTATTATGAAATACTACGTTTAGTGTGCTTTTTTTTGCTGTGCGTTTTTTCATATACTGTATAGTGGGAATACCTAATTTATTTACCAGATATCTCAATGAGTATGTCATACCTCTACTTGAGCAGGTGTTAGAGGAATGATAGAAACGTGTAAGAAACGACTTATCATATTGAAACTTATAGTTTTGTTTTGTATAATTGTTCACGTTCATACATTTTCTATGTAGACATGGCGATTTATGCTTTATGTCTATTGGAGAGGTATATGACAAGTTCTTTGACACGCTAGATCTACAAATCAAGAGTGAGGAATTATGAACCGCAAATTCGTAGCCTTTGCGGCTACATTTGTAGTTTTCGCTAGCGGAGTAGGTATATCCTGTTCCGAAAGCGCGGCCGCACCTGAACTATCCAAAACAAAGCAGACAACATCTAGGCTTCTTAAGCCGAAGGTGGAGCCTGATGAGGACAAGGACATAACTGATCTCAGGTTTGAGAAAAAGCCTGGTGATGGAACATATGTCTTTGCTGCCTGTAAAATCACGAATCACAGTGATGAGATGAGCGATTATCTCATCGAGGTAGAGGCATTGTATCCTGTACCTGGTTTCGCTGAAAAGAAGGCAACGATCAAGGCAGCCCATGTTCCCCCTGGAGCAACAATGGATTGTCCGAGAGGGTCGTTCATGGCTGACTTCAATCCCAATGAATGGAAACTCACCACGGTTAGGATTGATCGGATTTCAACCAAGCACCGGAACGACTATCCCGATGAGCAGCAGAGTAGTGAATACTTGGGTCTGCATCATGGGAAAGATGGCGTCAGGGTCGACTATTCACTCACCAACAACGCAGAGCGTAAGAGTGAATACGTCGTGACTTACGAAATCCTGGATGCCAATCTTGTTGGTGTCTACAGGGGATCTTATCAGACCAAAGGTCTTGAGTATCTGGGTAACCAGAACGGCTCAATTCCTGTGCCTGATGATGTCGTCAAGAAGCTCCAAACAAGTCTGGATTATGGCGAACGTCTGGAAGACCTGAAAGAAGTAAGGCTTCTTGACGTTGACCGGATCATCTACGAGTAAGAAGAGGGAATCCCATGAGGTATAAAAGGCTGAGTGTCCTGGCAATTGCTGCGGCTACAACCACAGCATTGGTAACGGGTTGTGCAAATGATGCCAGCTCGTCATCTGTCCCGGACAAGGTTCAGGCTTCATCGGAACAGAACCGAGAGCCTGTGGAGCCGGTATTCGTACCCAAGCCCGAGCCGGATGAGGACAAGGATGTCACAGGTCTCAGGATGATAGAGAAGCCGCCGACCACTGACTACACAGGTCCGGAGATGTATGCCGCCTGCAACATCACAAACAACAGTGATGAGGTAAGCGACTACTACATCGAAGCTGAAGTGACCAGCCCTGAAGGGTATGACTCCAAAGAGGTCTGGTTCAGTGCCGATGATGTCCCTCCCGGGAAAACTATTCCGGAAGAAAACTTGATCGGTCCTGATTACGATCTGACGGAGTGGAACATACACTTCACGAAGATTGACCGGACTTCGAACGAAGAAGGCCAGATGTCTGACGACAATGCTGCCTACAGCCTTGCGCTAGTGGAAAAGCAAGTAGACGGAGTACCCCAGGTCAATCTCGACTGGGAAGTCACCAACAATGCCGATGGAGCAGTTTATTCTGCGCCCAGTGGCTATCTGTTCAAGTACCAGATTGTTGGTGCAGATGAAAGCGGAGCAGAAAAGGTGCTGTACACCTCAACGCTCAAGACGGAAGGTCTCCTTCCTGGAGTAGCTGAAAATGAATCCGGTGAAACACAGACCGGATCCATTCCGATGGAGAAGGTCGTGAAGGGTAGGAACTTCACGGTGAGTGAGACGGGAGAAGTCCAAGGGCTGTCGGTGGAAATCACCGATGTCGACCGTATCACGTACGTGCAGAAGTAGATCAGCGAGTAAGTCCTAGGAAAGGATTTTCGATACATGGTGACAAAGCAGTTGCCAATATGTACCGGAAGTTTTGCTCTTAGGATATTAGGGCAGTGTAAGGTAATGATTGTTCCCGCTCAGCGGGTTTGGCTAACTGCCACAATCATTACTCCAAGCTGCCCTTTTTATCTAATTATCCAGCTATCGTATTTTTCCTGAAGTTGTTCTTCTGTTATATTGATTGGATCGAAGTTAAAGGCTTGTTTATATGCTTCATCAAGGAGCTGTGCCGTCCACATGTCACGTTCGCGGATACCCGGAGCGCCTAGTAGAGCTGCGAAAAGTTTTTTCCCTCCTCTGTTGGAGACAACTGTTGTTGTAAATCCTGCGGCGTTAGTATTTCCAATTTTCATACCTATTGTATCTGGATAGACACCAATTAGCCCATTCCAGTTATATAAGTTGTTCTCATGATGATATTCATTTGCCGGCAGATATTGGTAGTCTTTTTGAACGATCTGTGCGATAAGCGGGTAATTCTTCAGCGCATAGGATGTAAGTATTGCCAAGTCAGCTGGTGAACTGCCGTTATCTTGAAAATCAAATCCCTGTGGATTGGTAAAATGCGTATTTTTCATACCCAGGAGTACAGCCTTTTCATTCATGGCTCTGACGAATATGTCAGCTTTATATTTCGCATTCACCCCTTCAAGGATTGATTCAGTGGCATCATTGGCTGATGCGAGAAGTGACGCATTGAGAAGTTCTTCGAGAGTCATTTTTTCACCCGGAACGACATTTATTTTGCTTGGAGGATAAGCGGCAGCATTATCTGTGATTGTGATCTGCTCAGAAGGCGAAGCTAAATCAAGAGCGATAATGGCGGTCATTATTTTGGTAATAGATGCGACTGGCATATGCTGATCGGCATTTTTTCCAGCTAAAATTTTCCCTGACTCAAGATCTGCGACAATGTAGCCTGATGCAGTATCATAAGTAGCTGGTAGTTCTTCAGCATTGGCTTCAGGTAAAAATAGTCGTGATTCTTTTTTTAATTTAAAATCATTTTTTTGTTTTTGCAATTGTGGACGGACTTTTTTCATAGCTTCTTCTGTAGCTGCTTCTGCTTTATTTTGTACAGCCGGGTGTGTTATTTTGGCTTTGAATGGAGAAGGTACCCCCATGTAATGAAGCGACATCATCAAAAATATTGCCAGTAACGTACTAATAAATACCTTGATTTGGTGTTTTGTAATTTTTAGTTGGTTAAGAATGTCTTGATACATAATTATTTCTTATTAGTCTTACGGTTACGAGACCCGTATAGAAACCGTCTATCGGTTACGGTTACGATGCTCGTATCGTTTAGTGGTTACGTCTTCCGTCTCCCGTTACCGACTTACAAGTATTTCTGTATTTACTTCTTCAATTGTTTGCAGGTATTTTTCTGCTTCGATTGCTATGCTCTCCGCGTGATCAGTGCCATTTATAGGTTGCCTTGCCTCTATAAAATTTTCTTCAGCTTTTGCTGCAACTTCATTTTCTTTAAAAAACTCAGCTAGGATGTCACTGGCAACCTTCGGTTCCAGAGCGAGTTCAGGATTTGTAACCAGTTTATCTCCCATGCCTATTTCCTGTCCAAATTTTTGGTAATTATAGTCATGAGTTATTTGTATATAGCCCCGGCCGTAGTATCTTTCTCCGCCGCTGTATCCCAGGGCTATGGCTTGCTGAGGTCCACCATATTCTTCTATTGGTTTAAAAGTGTTTGCTGTTTCGCGCTCTGCAGTTGCCATTGCATAAGCGATAACGCGTGGAGTCGCTATTTGTTTTTTGTCGAGCGATTCTATGATATTGGCAATGTTTTCTTGTAATTCAGGGTGGCTTGTAGCTGATACCTTGCTTGCTTCATCTGCTAATTTGGTAACTATTATATCTTTATTAGTATGAGTTTTTTTAGCTGCTTCAGCTTTCAAAGTAAAAGGCTGATCCATCTGCATAAAGTTTGCTGTTAAGTGTTTTGGTTTAATTTGATGGTTAGTTGAGAGAATCATAAGAGTTACGCAAAGGAAAGTTAAGAAAAGATTCAAAAGTGCACCTGAAGGTTCTTCCCGGATCGATTTCTCGGTTCGGTGCAAAAGTACAGAAATACCCCTCTGTATGTTCTTTCGATTTATATTGGACAGTGAATAAATCATCAGTGGGGCGGATTATAACAAAATATTCCAGTATGTCAAGTTTTGAATAAGAATGCAACTAATAGGGTGTAAGAAAAGTGTAAGTTGTGTAAGAAGATTCGTACACTCATTCTGTGCAGCAGACTGCTATAATTCACTCATAATGGTTTATACGATATTAGTAGTAGAGGATGATAAAGGTCTGCAGAAATATCTGAAAGAGCTCCTTTTGGATAATGGGTATGCTGTGCATGCTGTGGAAGACGGGATAGAAGCAATTAATTATTTTAAGAAGTCAGAGCCTGATCTTGTGGTTCTTGACCTGGGATTGCCCGTCATGACAGGAGAGGCAGTTGTACAGGAAATCCGTAAGAAACATAAAGATTTGCCGATTATTATTCTTACAGCAAAAGATTCAATTACAGATATTGTCCAAGGCCTTAGTTTGGGCGCAGATGATTATATTACCAAACCTTTTGTAGCGGATGAATTTTTAGCCCGCATAAAAGCCCGGCTGCGTAAGCAGTCTGATAGCGAGATGAAGCTAAAGGTTGGGGATCTGGAGCTGGATAGTAAAACAATGGAAGTAAAAAGGGGCGGAGGACAAATCCAGCTTACTCCTCAAGAGTTCAAATTGCTTCAGTATTTAATGAGTAATAAAGGAAGAATCCTCACTCGTGAGATGATCTTATCGAGAATTTGGCTCTATTCTTCAGATGTTGAAACAAGAGTTGTCGATGTCTATATGGGATACCTTAGAAAAAAGATCGACAACGGCTACCCTAAGAAGCTCCTCCACTCAATCCGCGGGTTCGGATACGTTATTAAAGAATAGCATTAGAAGTCATCAAGTCATCAAGTCATCAAGTCATCAAG
>CAMPGJ010000053.1 GCA_946885425.1 uncultured bacterium | reverse complement strand
ATTGACTTTTTATTGAGCTCTCAATATAGTTGAGTTAATCTTGCCTATTTTTACATGGAAAGGCAGCCACTATCTATTCTCATCGCAGCGCCTACTAAAAACACCTTTATAAAGGAAGGGAAGATTTCCGCCGAAAATCCTTACATTAAAAATCTAGCACGAACTTCTATCATTCCTCTTATTGTTACCCCGGATATGGATCCTGAACAAATTGATAATTTATACAGCAAATCTAGCGGCTTACTCATCCCCGGTGGGACAGATGTCGAACCATGGCGGTATGGACAAGAACCCCATGCACAACTCATGAAACCTCTCAATCCACAACTTGATGAATTACAAATCAAGCTTGTTCAGCAAGCAGACAAAGATGGCATACCCCTTCTTGGCGTCTGTCGTGGAGCTCAAGTTATGGCAGTTGCCCATGGGGGAACTTTACACCAGCACCTCCCTGATTTAATACCCTATGAACGGCACGGATTATCAGTCAATGCATTGGGAGAAACTCAAGATAATGACATCTTTCATGATGTGCAGATAGATAAAGGAACAAAAGCATATACGATTTTCCAGAAAACAACCTTGGAAAAAGCCCCTACCAAACACCATCAAGCAGTTGATAACCCAGGAATTCTCCTCATTACAGGTAGATCACATGGGCATATTGCGGAAATAGTAGAACACCCCACACTGCCCTACCATATAGGTGTACAATTTCATCCTGAACTCTCTAATTCTGGACATTTGAATATTATATTTGAATCCTTCGCAAGAGCTGCAGAACAATTTAAAAAGAATAAAGACATCCAGCTTCCATTTATTCCTTCACAGATACCAGAGCCAATTGCATTATAATAGCTGAGTGTTATATGCTAAGGATAAGAAACAAAAAATATGGACTTCAACCTGCCATACCAACTAAGTCATCTAACCATTAGTCAGGACGCGACAGAAAAAGCATTTTATATCTGTCTGACAATCCTCATCGCTATTCTCGTCGATTTATTACTAAAATCGCTTATCCGAGTACCAAAACATTTTGATAATAGACGGACCCGTTCACTTACTGCTCTTTTTCGCAATATCATAACAACAATCGTTTATGTCTTTGCTTTTTACATCATTTTTAACGTTCTAAATATTAACCTGACTCCCCTTCTTGCCTATGCTAGTATTGTCGGTATCATCTTGGGTATTGGTGCACGATCTATCCTCGAAGATTTTGTGAATGGACTTTTTCTTCTTTCTCAAGAAACATTCACTATTGGAGATTACATCAAAATCGATGATGATCCAAAAGAAGGATTCATAGCTGAAGGAATTGTTGAAAGAATTGGCATTAGGACAGTTACTATTCGGTCCTATCTCGACGGAACTTTGATTATTGTCCCAAATGGAAAAGTAAAAAAATTTATTAACTATTCCCGTCCCAGAACATGTGCATTGATTGATCTTTTCGTCAAAGCGGATAATGATATCGACAAAACACTAAAAGCAGCCGACAAAGCGCTTGATATACTCAGCAAGGATGAAGAACTCGGAAAATATGTTTTCAACGAATCAAAAGTTGTCGGCATTGAAGAGTTTCAAACATTTAACTTTATGACCATCCGAGTAACAATCTACACACCTGCCATCCGTCGACTCGATGTGGGACGAAAATATCGCTACCTCGTGAAAAAGGAGTTTGAGAAGAATAAAATTGTGATTGGATAGTATAATAAGGTTGTAGGTTGTAGAAATATGGAGAAGGCGACATTTGCTAATGGATGTTTTTGGTGCACTGAGGCGATTTTTAAAAGACTAAAAGGTGTGGACTCGGTGCAATCAGGCTATACTGGAGGCGACGTAGAAAATCCCACATATGAAGATGTATCATCCGGGATGACAGGACACGCGGAATGTCTTCAAATTACCTTTGACCCATCAATAATTTCATATAAAACAATGCTGGATGTTTTCTTTGGTACGCATGATCCCACGACACCAAACAGACAAGGAGATGATGTGGGAACGCAATACAGATCCGCCGTTTTTTTTCATGACGATAAACAAAAGGAAACTGCTTTGCAGAAAAAAGAAGAGCTGGATAAAAGTGGCAAATTTCATGACCCCATCGTAACCCAAATCGTACCGTTCACCAATTTTTATCCTGCTGAAGAACATCACAAAGATTACTATGATAGCAATCCCTCGGCCCCCTACTGCATGTTTGTTATCGATCCCAAAGTGAGGAAGTTAATGGAGCATTTTAGAGAAAATGTTAAAGACGAGTATAAAGAAGGTTAACTGTCATGCTGAACTTGTTTCAGCATTTCATGCTACAATTTAAAAGGAAATATTAGATCCTGAACTAAATTCAGGATGACAATTTGACTACTTTCCCATCAAGCTCCACAAACCCTTCATCCCGCAATTCTGAAACTAAGCTTTGTAACCAAACCTCATCGTAGTCTTTTTTAATCAATCCTCCAAGTTCGGGAAGTGAAATTTTTTTCTTTTCGATCAATTTTTTCAAAACTTGTCCTCGATAGTAGCGATGTGATCCCTTAAACTTTGATTGTTTAGGGATATCGATTTTTTCTTTTTTTAAAACTGCATTAGCATAATCCATCAGTGCCTGATTCCACTCGTATGCTCTCCCTTGAGGTAACAATTGATCAGCTATTTTTTGAATCTCATTTATGTCATTCTGGAGCGAAGCGATAGAATCTATTTTTGAATGAGATCCTATCGAGGTCTTTGCCTCTCCAGGATGACTATTAATAAACTGAGTCAGAATAACCTTTCGTATGTTGGTATCCACAACCGCTATCTGCTCATTAAATCCAAAACAAAGAAGAGCCCTCGCAGTGTATTGCCCAATACCTGGAAGTTTTAAAAGCTCAGATTCTTCTCGGGGAAATTTACCATCATACTGATTCACAATAATCTCTGCCGTTTTCTTTAAATTCAAGGCACGCCTGTTATACCCCAACCCTGTCCAATATACTAATATGTTCGACACTGAAGCTTTCGCAAGATCTTGGATAGTAGGAAATGCCTCCAACCAAGATTCATATTTGAGAATAACTCTGGAAATCTGCGTCTGCTGCGCCATTACTTCGGAAAGAAGAATTTCATACGGGTCTCGCTGATGTAAGGTAGTATCAAATGGTATCTGCCTCCATGGCAAATCTCTCTTATTAACTTTATACCAATCAAAAATTCTTGTTTGAAATTGTTTTATTTCCTGAGGAGATAAATCCATTATTCTAGTCAGAGGATTCAATTATACACTGATCTCTAATTAAAGTAAGCCCATTTTTTGCTTTACTTCCTGTAGTGTTTTTGCAGCTAATTCAGTTGCCTTTTCATTACCTTCTTTTATAATTTGATCAACCTCTTCTGGATGTTCTTCAAAATATTTCCTTTTTTTCTGAAACGGTTGAAGTTCTTTGTAAATAGCATCTGCTAATACTTGTTTTAGTTCGGAATAGCGAATCTTTCCTTCTCTATAGTCAATTACAAACTTAACAAAAACTTCCTTGTCTTCAAATAGTTTGAGAAGCGTAAAAAGATTGGCGACACCACCTTGTTGTGGGATATTGCCTCCAAGTGTACCACTGTCTGTTGGTACCTTCGCCAACTTTGTTTTGATAGCATCCAAATCATCTGTAAGATTAATATAACTTCCGTCAACAGATTTACTCATCTTGCCTTCACCTGTCAGTGATGGAACATATTCGCCTTCTGTTTTAAACCGCTGCGGTTCAGGAAAATCCATTCCATACTCCTGGTTCATTTTACGTGCAATCTCACGGGCTACCTCAATATGCGGCTCCTGATCAAGACCTACCGGAACGAAATTTGCTTTATAAATAAGGATATCCGAAGCCATTAAAATCGGGTAATTAAGAAGCGCCATAGTGGCACTTTCAGGATGCTGTTTTACTTTGTCTTTAAAAGTAGGCAAATGCTGCATACGCGCAATTGTCATCACGCTCGAGAAATAGAAAGCCAGTTCAGCGTGATATACATTACTCGATTGCTGGAAGAGAATGCTTTTTTTGGGATCAAGTCCCGCAGCGAGATAATCTAGAACGATTTCCCGTCTGTGCTTGCGTAATTCTTCCACCTTATAAGGTGTAGTTAACGTATGCAGATCGGCAACCATGTAAAGATTTTCATAGGCGACATCTTCCTGCAATGCAAACATTCCCTTGATAGCACCAAGATAATTTCCCAAATGCAAACCGCCAGTAGCGCGAATACCTGATAAAACCCGTTTCTTCATGTTTACATTATAGCAGATTCAGTTATTTCAAGCTTAAAAAGTCATCCTGAACTCGTTTCAGGATCTAATATTCCTTATTGGATGCTGAAACACATTCACTTCGTCCAGTGCGAGAACATGCTTTGCAAGTAAATCAGCATGAAATTGAGGGACTACTTTGATTCTTCGTCGAGAGCGAGGATATTTCCATCGGGGTCTTTGAACCAGCATCCTCTCATGTCTCCCATCATAGCGATTCCTTTTTCATCAGTTTTGAGCCCCGGCATATCATATTGTTCAAAGACCACACCTTTAGCAATTAGATCGTCCATTTCAGCATCAAGATCTTTAACATGGAAACTAGCAAGTGTATGTTGGGATGGTGCTGGAGGACGCTTGTAAAGATAGAGCATCGATCCTTGTCCAGCTTCTATAAGCAGACCTTCCCCTTCATCTTCCTGCTTAACAGAAAGACCAAGAGTCTTCTCATAAAAATCTCTGGCTTTTTTTAAATCAGTAACTGGAATAGTTGGTGCAACTGGTGCATTTGATAACATAAAAATATCATAACAGGTTTATATAAAAAGTAAGTAAGGAAAATCACACCGATAAAACTTGCTTAAATATAAGCCTGAGGCTATAATGACACAACTATGGCATCTATTGAACGACAAACACGAGCGAGATTACAAAAGTTAGAAAAGCACAAAAATAGGATTAAGGGGACAAATAAACCTAAGACAATGCCTGTTACTGAATGGGAATTTGCACAAAGTATTCTACGGAGAAACCCAAACCTTATTGTCATCTCTCATCCTGAAACATTTAGTTTTACTGATCGATCTGGCGAACACCGAGAAACAACACCAGATTTTCTTATCGTTAACCCAAATAATTCTGCTGCAAATGTGTATGTAGAAATAACTCTTTTTGAAAAGGATAAACTGCCACAAAACAGCAAAAAAAATAGAAAAAAAATAAGTTTAGCTAGCAAAGATGGATTTGATACTAAAGCAAGGCAACGAGAAGTAATGAGTAATGCAGCTCCAGATGATAGATATGTTGTTCTTTACGCAGACAATTTAAGAAACATGCAACGATCGGATGACCGGTTTGACCCCTGGATAAGAGACATTGTTACAGCACCAGCACAACATTCACGCAGAAATAATAAACGAAGAAATAGATAATCTATGGAAAATACATGCAATAACTTACCTGAAAAATTTTTAGAGCGGCTGAAGCGGATTTATTTTGACGAAGACTATAATCAAGTATTAAAAGCCTTTTCCAATAAACCACTCCCAACATTTAGGGCAAATACATTAAAAACAACTTCTGATGATTTGGCTTATACACTTAAAAAAAGTGGATTTGAATTGGAGCAAGTTTCATGGTACAAAGACGCGTTTATCTTAAAAAACAAATCCGTCCGAGAATTAACAGAAACTGACGAATATAAAAATGGACTCCTCTACATCCAAAATCTTTCCAGTATGCTCCCCGCTCTTGTTCTAAGTCCTGAACCTGAAGAACTTGTTCTTGATTTGACAGCTGCGCCAGGAAGTAAAACGACGCAACTAGCTGCTCTTATGCAGAACAAAGGTCTCCTCGTGGCAAACGATGTCAGTAGAGGCAGAATGTACAAAATGGAAATGCTTTTGAAGCAATACGGCATCCCCTTTCAATGGTCCATCCATACCCAAGGAACATATCTCATCAGCAGCCGTGGAGAAACATTATGGAAAAAATTCCCCGAATATTTTGACAGGACGCTTGTTGACGTCCCATGTACTATGGAAGGAAGAATCCAATGTGATGATCCAAAAACATATGAGGATTGGTCAACAAAAAAAATTAAACAATTATCCATGCTCCAAAAATATCTCTTGCGCTCTGCGATCTCAGCAACCAAGCCAGGCGGTGTCATCGTCTACTCTACCTGTACATTAGAGCCTGAAGAGAATGAAGAGGTTATTGATTGGGTATTAAAACGGGAAAAAGGTGCAATTGAAATTGAAGAGATCAATATTCCCGGTTTGAGACTAAAAAGTGGTATCAGCGCATGGAACAAACCGTTTGATCCACAGATTACAAATACTGCGCGGATCATCCCGTCTGGACAAATGGAGGGCTTTTTTATCGCCAAAATAAGAAAGCTAACATCTACTTTACCAACAGAGTCATTTTAAGAAGTCTGCTGCCAGATTACCTTATCTTTCACTATATATGGCAACTTTCCTTGTTTCTCTAAAATCTGATCAATACTCTGCCGATGATGCTTTAAAAACGAATCGACAGGAGGATAAATTTCCGAATATGCAACCAACCTAGGAAGCCCATGAGGAATGATTGCGTCAGACATTTGCTCTAAACTAGCTTTTACATCGCCTTCAACTTTATGAGAGCGATCCCATGCACGCAAAGCGGTCCTGGTATAACCAACATGTTCAATAGCATTAAATGCCCTACCAAGTTTTGACTTGGTATTACTTAAAATGTCTACTACCTGATCAGCTGCTGCTTCATAAACATGAGTATCCTTTCCTTTTCCAAGTACCTCACCAAATATTTTTTTGAATATAATCATCTCTCTTTCTTCATCTGATTTCGTCTTTTCAGGCAGAGGAATATCTCCTATCACTGCTTCTGCTTGGTCATGAACTATAGCTGTTAAAAGTAGAAGACTTTGCTCTGACGAAGTAAACATTGCCTCTTCAGGGGCTTTCCCCTGCCATCCATCGGAAGGATTCGCACAATGACGAAGAAAGTCTTTTGTTAACCCAAGAGATAAAGGCATATGTTCCAAATTATTTACATCAGCACCGAGGAGCTTTCTCCACTCTGTATTAGACACACCATCAGGCTTAAAAGATCTAAAACGAACGTTATTTTTTAGAGTATCTCCATATTTCGTCGATGAGAATTCTTTATGAATTTCTCCAAAAGTAAGCTCTCGTTCAGCAAAATGAAAACCTAATGGGATACTACTCTCTTTCATTCTTGGGTTACAACTCCTTTGAGGCTATGCGTTTTGCCATTTGGTTAGCAGATTCCCAAACATCCTCCAATCTTCCTGTAGATTCAAGAGTTGCGAATTTATTCAATTTTTGTTGGTACTCCGCAGCACGCAAT
>CAMPGJ010000052.1 GCA_946885425.1 uncultured bacterium | reverse complement strand
GAGAGGGCTACTTTTCCTGTTTGGACCATCTTCTTTTTTCCTTTTTTCTGCGCTTCAAGAAGCTTATCTTTTCGTGTTCTATCTCCACCGCTCATTTTCGCCAGGACATCTTTTCTAAATGGCGGAATTTCTTCTCTTGCAACAATAGTATTGTTTACTGTTGCCTGAATGATTTGCCTAAATTGCTGACGTTCAAGGGTATCTTTCAGCTTTTGTGTTTTTATACGGGCTACATATGTTGCTTCATCTTTATAGACAAGCTCAGAGAGCACATCAATAGGATTAGTATTGATCAGAATATCAAGCTTGACCAAGTCTGCTTTTTTATAATCGCTTAGTTCATAATCAATACTCCCAAACCCCGACGTAACAGATTTAATTTCTCCATCCAAACCCCGGATAAACATAGAATATGGCATCTCATATGAAAGCACTGCATAGGCATCGTGGTATTGCATATCTAAGAGACTCCCTTTCTTCTTTTGACAGGCTGTCATGACATTGCCAACGTATTCTGAAGGTGTATAGACATTGAGCAGCATGTATGGTTCATATATCTCTTCTTCTGATTGTCCTCGCCTTTCATAAAGCACCTGCGGCATAGTTAAAAGCAGATCAAGTCCGAATTCTTGCTTAAGACGCTCTTTGACGATATCCGCGTGCAAAAGACCTAAAAAGCCGACACGGAATCCACTGCCTAAATATGCTGAATATTCTTCAGAATAAGAAAGAGCTGTATCATTGAGGGTTAATTTACCCAATGAATCACGAAGATTTGCAAATTCACCGGTATCCACAGGATATACACCAAAGAATACCATCGGTTGTGGTGTTGTGTAACCCGGAAGCGGCTCTACATGGCTATCCTCAGCAATAATTGTATCTCCCACCCGGCATTGACGGATATCTTTTATGTTTCCCAAAATATACCCAATCTCACCTGTCTTGAGGCCATCCGTTTCTTTAAGAAATGGAGTGAACATACCCGCTTCAGTCACTTCTGTTTTGATACTATTCTGATAGAACTGCACCTTATCACCTTTCTTTACCTCCCCATCCATAACACGAACATAGGCGACAACGCCCCGATACTCATCATAAACCGCGTCAAAAATAAGCGCCCGAAGCGGTGCATCGATATTCCCTTGTGGAGGAGGAATTTCTTCAACTACACGTTTGAGAAGGATATCTACATTCTCGCCAGTCTTGGCAGAGATAGACATAATATCTTCTTCTGCAAATCCAAAGTTAACAAGCTCTTTCGTAACCAGTTCTGTCTGAGCATTTGGAAGATCTATCTTATTGAGGACAGGAATCATTTTCAAACCCAATTTTTTAGCCACCTGATAATGGGCTACAGTCTGTGCCTGAATCCCCTGCGTCGCGTCAACCAGCAGCACAGCCCCCTGACAAGCCGCCAACGTCCGTGAAACCTCATATGAGAAGTCTACGTGGCCGGGAGTATCTATCAGGTTCATCTCATACATCTGGCCATCTTTTTCATATTTCATACGAACTGGAGCAAGCTTGATGGTAATACCCCGTTTTTTACTGATAACGTTCTGATCCAGGAACTGCTCTCCAAGCTTATCTTTCGCAATGGTCCCCGTCAATTCCAACAAGCGATCAGACAGCGTCGATTTCCCATGATCTATATGTGCAATAATAGCAAAATTTCGAACTAAGCTCTGGTTTGTCATGGTCATTATTGTACCTTATTTAAGCTCAGAGTGCAAAAAACGAAGGGTATCAAGAGTATCAAAGGTATCAAGGGTATCAAGGGTTTTAAATGTAGTGGCGCGATTCATCGCGATTTAACAAAACCTCACTCGATTAAGGCATCATAAATCTCGCCACTACAGTCTGCAAAACGCGACTATTTCCATTGCCGATGGATTTCGCGATACTCTCGCTTCCTCTTTTAAATCCCCCAGTGCCTTTTTTCCAAAACCCCAGACCTCACCATAACCCGTTCACCCCTGTCAAGCAGGGCCTCCTTACGTCCGGCCCTAAAAGGAGAGGGGGAAAGCTTTTGATACTTTTGATACCCTTGATACTTTTGATACTCTTGATGTACAATAAGATTCATCTTTATGGCAAAGTTTTATGCTATTCTAACTATCATCCTCGCTCTTGTTTTCGGTGCTATTTTCTACGTGACCCAAGGCAAGTCTTCTAAGGCACTCATCTCCTCAGATGGATTTCCTACACTCCCACCTGATGCAGATACTTTCCGTGCTATCCAGCCATCCCAGGCGCAAGGCTCCGCTCCGCAGAGTTCGGGACAAACAGGAGCTAACAAGGAAGTGTATGGTGTAGAAGAGGGCGTGCAGGCATCATATTCAGCGACAATTAAGACTTCCAAGGGAAATATTACAGTTACACTCTTTGGTAAAGATGCGCCAAATACTGTTAAAAACTTTATCAACAAAAGCCAAAGTGGATTCTACAAAAACCTCCTCTTCCATAGAGTGGAAGATTGGGTAATCCAGGGTGGTGATCCTCTGGGCAATGGCACAGGTGGTGGACAAATGCTGACTGAAGCCAACCAACTACCATTTGTTAATGGATCACTTGGAATTGCGCGCGGCTCTGATCCACGCATTTCTAATGACGCTCAATTCTTCATAACCAAAGGCGAAGCCTCCCATCTCAATAGCCAGTACACAAACTTCGGTATAGTAACATCTGGCATGGAAGTAGTAGGCAAAATACAAATAGGTGATAAGATTTTAGGTATTACTGTTGAGAAATAAGTAAGTCGATAACAGAAGAGTTATTTTGTTTATCGACTAAACATATGGCAATTAGCCCAGAAATATTTCCACAACCACGTTTAGCAGAAGGTGAAACGCCCCGTACAGCTACTGAAAAAACAAAAAAAAACGAAGATCTTTTTAACCTACAAGAAGAGCGTACCATCTTAGAACCAAAAGTCGATGGTTTTAAAAAAATTGCAAGATCGTTGGGGATAACTCCTGAATGGATTGATACTCTTCCCTCAAGATTTACAACTCGGATAAAGATAAATAAACAATATACTATGGAAAAAGTTTTAGAAGATATGGTTAATCACCCTGAGGCAGCACACCAATTTCACCGACCATCAGAAGAAATCAGATATGCTTTGGGCGGCATCAGAAACAACGTTGCCAACTTATATACAGAATTATTTACAATGGGAGCAATAAGCGGTACTGAACTCATGTACACAAAAAGAAAAAATTGGAACAACATACAAAGCACCCAGAAGCACCCTGAAGATAAAAAAATAAAGTTAGCTATGCAAATAGCCGAAAAAGAAGCAAAATTAGATATAATCAATTACTTATTAAGTGATACTAAAGAAAATATTATCTACAAAATTGCTGAGGCAGACAAAAAGAGAGTACTACGCGTCCACCCCTAGGTTTAACTCCTAGACATACGTTTATTCCATGTCCCTCTTCCTGTGTGTGTTCCCTGACCATTTTCTTCCCACTCACATGAGTGATAATTGTATAGCTGAGCAATTCCACCATCCAGCGGGACACGATTAATAGGCTTTTTAAAATCGTCTTCTACAACTAGTCTCCAGTCTGCGAACTCTTCCACCGGAACAACATCCTGATCCCGCAAAAACTTGGAAGCATCTTTGGGCTGTCCCACACTGAAATAATAGAGATATTCATTGTCGTTCAACTGAAATCTATGATGCTCCAATGAAACAGTCGCGCCCAAACCACCTTCTTCTCTCTCTTCTTTCAAAACCACCATAGGTGAATTTTTCCCTCTTTCTGATCGCTCACCATATACACTCAGCAAAACATCCAATCTCGCCTGAGAAACTCTATCTTCTAACAAAGATTCAATTTTTACTTCCTCCTGTAAATAGCCAATTAGAGATTTAAACTTTGGCAGTGTAGAAACCTTTTCAATAGCTTTATCCAAAGAGGTACCTGAGGGGATATCCTTCATATACTCTTTATGAAAATTTGGTCGTTCAGTCATAAATTTGTACCTCAAAGTATATCATTTTCTTATGGGTCATGCAAATGTGGGTCAAATCGAAGTTAAATGGAACCTGGAAAATGGAAAATGGAAAATCCTGAATTCCCGAGGGAATACAGGTTTACCACCTGAAACTGGAGAAGGCTTTGTTGGCTTCTGCCTGACGCAGAGCAATGTCTCTCTTTTTGACTGCTTCGCCTTCATTATTCATTGCAGCAGTAAGTTCGGTAGCCAACTTCTCTGCAAATGTGTGAAATTCTTTACTTGGTCTCTTTCTCGCTGCATCGATAATCCAGCGGAGTGCGAGAGCCATGCGACGCTCATGTTTAACTTCAACAGGCACCTGATAATTTGCTCCTCCAACACGTTTTGCTTTTACTTCAACTTTAGGTCCAACATTCTGCAATGCTTTCTCAAACGCTTTTACTGGCTCTTCACCTTTCTCAGCTAAAATTTTGAATGCACCATATACCTGCGCCTGTGCTACAGTCTTTTTGCCATCACGCATAATGTAATTGATCAGTTTGGTGACCATTACATGATTATAAATTGTGTCTGGTTCTATTTTTCTTTTTATTACTTTTGCATGTCTAGCCATATATTCGAGTTGAGAGTTGAGATTTGAGAGTTGAGAGTTTTTTATTCCTCAATTCTCCATTCTCATTTCTCAATTTACTTTGCTTTTTGCATTTTTGTTCCGTAAATACTTCTGGATGACTTCCTACCTTCAACACCTAAAAGATCGAATTTTCCACGAACCAAGTGATATTTTACACCCGGCAAATCACGAACACGTCCACCCTTTACAAGAACGATACCGTGCTCAGACAAAGAATGACCCACACCCTGAATATATGCTGTGACTTCCATTTTATTAGAAAGCTTTACACGGGCTACTTTTCGAAGAGCCGAATTTGGCTTCTTAGGAGTCATTGTCTTCACCAAAGTGACAACTCCACGCTTCTGTGGAGAATCAACAGCTGTATACTGTCTATCCTTTGCGTTAAAAAGTTTCTTCAACGCTGTTGAACGCGTCTTTTTAACTCTTTTTGATCTTCCTTTTTTAGCTAATTGTGATAATGTCGGCATAGTTTTCGTATTATATCATAATTTTCCATTGGCCATTGTCCATTTATTTTCGATTTGTCTATTTTCAATTACAAAATGGAAAATGGAACCTGGAAAATGGAAAATATTAAGCTGCTGCTACTTCTGCAGGCTGTTCTGTTTCGTCTGTGGCTGGTACTTCTTCAGATTCCGATTTTACCTCAACTGGTGCTTCTTCTTCTGAACCACCCTCTGAGCCGCCTTCTACTTCCTCTTCTTCAAATTCTCCATTCATTCCAGCAACAGGAATAAGACGTCCAATGATAACATTTTCCTTAAGACCGAGAAGCTTATCTTCACGTCCTTCAAGTGCTGCTTCAGTCAATACTTTAGTTGTTTCCTGGAAGGATGAAGCTGAAAGCCATGAATCTGAGAACAGAGCAGACTTAGTGATACCTAGAAGTACCTGACGGCCTGTTGCTGGTTCTCCGCCTTCAGATAGAACCTCTGCATTGAGCTCTTCAAATCGTGCTTTTGTAATAAAGTCACCTGGAATAAGTGATGTATCTCCGACACTTTCTGCAATAACCTTGTCAGACATCTTTCTGATAATAACTTCAAAATGCTTATCGTTAATACCAATACCTTGTGACTCATACACTCTTTGTACTTCTGTAATCAAATAACGCTGAACCATAAGAAGTCCACCAATCTTCAATACTTCTTTTGGATCAAGGTCACCTTCTGCAAGCTGTGTTCCAGCTTTGATTTCATCACCATCAGCAACGGTAAGTGATGCTGACAGAGGAACGAAATATTCTTGTGATTCAATAGGTTTGATCTTTGTATTCTTGATATGAATTCTGTGACCTTCATTTGTTGACTCAATTTTTACTTTACCATTTATGTCAGAGATTGCTGCCAAATTCTTTGGTGTTCTCATTTCAAACAGTTCTTCCACACGAGGTAGACCTTGGGTCACGTCAGACATAACAACTCCACCAAAGTGTCTAACACGCATAGTAAGCTGTGTACCAGGTTCTCCAATACTTTGTGCAGCCATAACACCTACAGGGACGCCAAGACCGATACGCTTCTTTGTTGAGAAATCCCATCCATAACATGATGCACAGAGCCCAGTAGCTAACTTACATGTTAATGCTGAACGGACAACTATTTCTTCAACTTCATGCTCATCAAGGAGTTTTGCAGCTATCTCATCTACTTCATCCCCTGCCTTCAAAACCACCTTCTTTGTTGTCTTAGAAATGGCATTTGCCCCAAGAACTCGACCCAAAGCGCGATCTGAAAGGGATGCTGTTCTGTCTTTTTCTCCTTGTACAATAGTGATACCCTCTTCTGTACCACAATCTTCTTCTCTGATGATAACTTCATGAGCCACATCAACCAAACGGCGGGTTAAGTATCCTGCGTTAGCTGTCTTCAGAGCCGAATCAGTAAGACCCTTACGTGATCCTCTAGCTGATGCAACGTATTCAAAGATTGAGAGACCTTCACGGAAGTTAGACTTAACTGGAAGCTCAACGATCTTACCCATCGGGTCAACGATAAGACCACGGATAGCGGAAAGCTGCTTCAACTGTTCGAGACCCGCACGTGATCCTCCTGAATCGATACTGATTTTGATAGGGTTGGATGGCTTAAGCAATTTCCATGTAAGATCTGCAATAGCATTAGTTGTCTTCAGCCACACATCGTTGGACAATCGCTTCTTTTCAGAAAGAGTTATCAGACCATCCTGGTATTCTTCATCGATCTTGGCAACCTTTTCCTCTGACACTACAATCATCTTGTCCTTTTCAGGATGAATTTCATTATCAAAAACGGAAACACTGATACCCGAAACTGTTGCTCCATAGAAACCAAGACTCTTAATCTTATCAATAAGTTCAGCAACGGTATCTGAAGAGTATATCTTCATACAACGAGTAATCAAACTCTTAATTGCTCCTGCATTTACTGCATTATTGATGTAGCCATAATCTTGTGGAAGCAATTCATTTAATCTGATTCTACCAATGGTTGTTTCAATAACCTCTGGCTGCGCATTTTCATGCTGCTTAATTCTTACCTTGATTGGCTCACGCAGTCCAACTTTACCCAAGTCAAATGCCATGAGCGCAGAAGTTGCGTCAGCAAAGTATGGCTGATCTTCTTCAGATCTTCGGAGGTCCTCGTTCATGGAAGTCAGGTAGTATGTACCAAGCGCCATTTCTTTGTTTGGAAGGGTAATAGGATCACCATTCGCGGGCTTCAAAAGATTATGGTTTGGCATCATAAGCTTGATTGCTTCTTCCTGTGCTTTTTGTGAAAGTGGAATATGAACAGCCATTTGGTCTCCGTCAAAATCAGCGTTGTAACCTGCACATACACAAGGATGAAGCTGAATTGCTGCTCCTTCGATAAGAACAGGGTAGAATGCTTGAATACCGAGTTTGTGCAAGGTAGGAGCACGGTTCAAAAGAACTGG
>CAMPGJ010000051.1 GCA_946885425.1 uncultured bacterium | reverse complement strand
CCTCAAAAGTTTGTATTATTAATATACTATGTATCATGTAATTAAGGCGGATAGAACTCGAGAACCTTTCAGTGAACAAAAAGTGCTAGCCTCAATCAAACGCGCCCGCATCCCGCACCACCTTCAAGGGGAAGTTCTTTCGAATATAAAGAGTAAACTTTACGATGGCATTTCAACAGATGAAATATATCGGCACATTCTCAATTATCTGAATACTTCTTCTCAACCATATACCAGATCCAGATACAGCCTGAAAGAATCAATTATGATGCTCGGGCCAACAGGCTATCCATTTGAAGACTTTATAGCTAAGCTCTTAGAAAATGCCGGTTATCAAACAAAAGTTCGTCAAATCCTCAGCGGACAATGTATCACCCATGAAATAGATGTCATTGCCGAGAAAGACGGGAAAACAGCCATGATTGAAGCAAAATTTCATAATAATCCCGGAACCCGTTCAGAAGTGCAGACAGCCCTCTATATCCAAGCAAGATTTGAAGATGTCAGGATCCGCAATAAAATCGATGAAGCATGGCTTGTCACAAACACCAAAACCACCATTGATGCGACAACCTATGCCCAATGCGCCGGGCTAAAAGTCATAAGCTGGGATTACCCCCAGGGAGAAGGTCTGCGGGATATGGTTGAAAAGTCGGGACTGCATCCTGTCACACTTCTCACCTCACTCTCTAATTCACAAAAGATGACCCTCCTGGAAAACCATGTCACCCTCTGCAGAGAAATCAAAAAAAATCCCGGAGTTCTTGATATGTTGTATCTAACCAAACTAGACCGCCAAAAAACCCTCACAGAAGTCGATTTTATCTGCCATGAAGAGGGGATCTCTAATCCTCCTCATCCATCTTTTTCCTCTAATCCCTCAGAAATAGCTCCGGACTCCAATACCCCGTAGTTTCGGTCACGTAATGTAGTGGCGACATTCATGGCGCATAATTTGTAATACGGTCCTTATCATTGTTAAATCGCAATAAATCGCGCCACTACAGTTTATTTTATATTGGAAATTAGAAATTAGAAATTAGAAATTCCAGCTCAAATAACTGGTGCATATCCATTCGGTACGGTTTTCAATTTAGGAGCATCCAGCAGAAACCCATTTCTGATTGTATAATGCCCGAACTTTTCATTAATCTTATCCACCGCCGCCACCACCTTCTCCCGCCTCCGATCCTCGATAAATAAGGACGAGGGAACATTAGCAGCATCCTCGAAGTTGGAAGTGTAAATACTTATCTGACGAACAAAACCCAAACCGTCATTGCGAGCGAAGTATGAGCGCGGCAATCTCTTTTGGACTAGATTGCTTCGTTGCTCATTCTTCGCCTCCTCGCAATGACGAATAGAAAACATACATTCTTCAAATATATCCTTCCCATTATCAACATAACGATCAAGCATCCGCCTCCCATGCACTGAATTTTCTCCTCCTAAATATATTCCAACCACTTTTGCTTTCTTTCCTATTCTCCGCAGCTTACGTCCTACCTCTTCACACAACTCATACACGTTCTGCATAACTTTACGCATGTCATATTCATTTGCGGGCAAGCAGTACTGGCGTCCGACCGACTTAACTTGATCTACATCAGTATAGTGAATCAACGGCCGGTCATCCCTCGCCCAACCGATATCATAGAGAAACTTCCCTTCAACTTCACCAAATTCCGCAATCAACGAGGAGAGGGGAGTAAGACGTAACTTTAAAAGAGTATAGATTCCCAAATTATGCAACCGTTCCTCAATACGTCTGCCAATTCCACAAATATCTGTCAATTTTGTCTCGTTATACACCTTGATAACATCTTCATGATCAATAGCCATCACACCATCGGGTTTTTTCATTCCTGATGCCAACTTGGCTAACAATTTATTATGCGAGATACCCACAGAAGCAGTGATATAGTCACCCAGTTCTTCCCGCAGTCGGGATTTGAACTTCTCAATCAACGGATACACCCCACCAAACAACCGGGCCGTCAGCGTCACGTCCATGAACACTTCATCAATGGAAAAAACTTCAATTGTAGGGGAAAACTCATCACAGATCTTGATAAACTTTTTACTTACCTCTCCATAGTTCACAAAATCAGCAGGGACAGAAACAAATGAAGGGCAAAGCTTTAAAGCATCAAACGTCCTTGTCCCTGTTTTGATACCAAATTTTTTAGCTTCCCGGCTCGCCGCGATAACACAAGTCCGCCCATTGCGCGCAGTAACACCCATCGGCCTATTGCGCAAATGCGGATGAAGCTGTTGTTCCACACTAGCAAAAAACGAATCAAAGTCGATATGAAGAATGATTTTTTGCATAATTGCTAAAATTGTTATATTGCTAAATTGCTCTTACACCCCCTTGTTAAAGGGGGGTGGGGGGATTTGGTTCTCTAACAATATAACAATTCAACAATATAACAATTATTAATTTACTAGAATTTTATACGAAAATAAAGGGGACAAACATATACTTACTAGAACATGATATAATTGCTGCTATGCCAGAAGGATTCAGAGCTCAACGAAACAAACCATTAGAAAATAAAGACGCATCATTACGGTGGTGGGATGAAGCTGCGTGCAGAGATAATGTTGATTATACAAAAAACAAAGCCGACAAAATCGAAAAAAAGAGAGAGATATGCGCAAATTGCCCAGTTAAAGAAGCATGCTTAGAAGATGCCATGAAATATAAAGATATCTTTCTCTTCCGCGCTGGAAAAACACCAAATGAATTAAGAGCTGAATATTCTTCAAGAGGACTCAAAAATCTATAACCCATACTCCGTCAAAGGAGCATTACCGATATGATCCCGGTTAAGAAGCATTCTTTGTGATTCACATTGTCTCCGCCCAGGCACTGTTGTAAAAGCTGCTGCAAATCCATGTTTCTCCAGCATCTCTACCGCTACTGTACTAAATGATCCATATGGATACGCAAAAATATGCACATCCAAATCAAGATTAGATTTGAAATGCTGTGTAGATTTGTTTAGCTCATCTGCAATCTCTGCTTTAGAATGCAATCCTACTGGAGCATGTGTCGCGGTATGATTATAAATACGGGCAACTGGGCTTTGTGACATTTCCTTCAGATGGTCCCAGGTCATATAGTCTGGTTTACCTATTAGCTCTGTTGAAATCATAAAATTCATAATAAGATTATATTTTTTAGCCATCAAGAACGCGTATGAATAATTATCGATATACCCATCATCTATAGTAATAATGATAGGTTTTTCTGGCAACTGTTCATGATTAATTAACGCGTAGGTCAAATCCTCAGCAGATAACGCAGTATATCCTTCCTCAACAAGATACGCCATCTGTTTTTCAAAAACATCACTATCTACTGTTAATTGCTCGTGACCCAATAGTTGAGCTTGTTGAAGCGGCTGAATATGATGGTACATAATAATAGGCACATCCAGGCAATAGTCTGAATCTTGTTCAGGTTGTGCTGCAGGACTTGCTTTGGGCTCTTCTTCTGAAACAATTTGTTGTGTAAATGGCCAAACAGGAGTAGGGGATACGGGGGTAATCAAATCATTATGATCAGGAAGCTGCGCCAGTAAAGCAGCAGACGTAGATTGCGGATGGGAAAATGAATATTCAAATAAACTAAAAAAACCCAACAATCCCAATAAAAGTAAAATATAAACCCTCATGAATAATGTTTGATTATTGTAGAGGTAAGAGAGGAAAATGACAATGGGTAAATAAGGGGATAGGGGATAGGTTATAGGGGATAGGCGATGATTAATAAGACGAATTTTGACTAAACGATGGGGACGAATAGGACGATGGGATGAATATAGTGGAAAAGGTTCTGATTGGACTATACCCTAGTCCCTAGACCCTAGCCCCTTATTTAAAGAATCCTGAAAACATCACTTTATCACCAAGCTCCTCTTCAATTCGGAGTAATTCATTATACTTGGCGAGTCTATCAGTGCGGGACATCGAGCCAGTCTTTATCTGACCTGTTGCCAGCCCTACTGCCAGATGCGCAATTGTCGTGTCTTCTGTTTCTCCCGAGCGGTGCGAGACAACAGATTTCCATCCGACATTTTTTGCCATGTTGATCGCATCTATGGTTTCCGTTAGTGTCCCTATCTGGTTAAGTTTAATCAAAATAGCATTTGCAGATTTTTCCGTTATCCCTCTAGCCAGATATTTAATATTTGTCACAAAGAGGTCATCACCGACTATTTGAACTTCACTTCCTACTCTTTCTGTCAGCATCTTCCAGCCCTCCCAATCTTCCTGGTCCAGAGGATCCTCCATAGAAACAATCGGATATTTTTCTGTGAGTGCGATCAGCCAATCCACCATTTCTGCTGTGGTCAATTCCCGACCCTCTTTCTTCAAAATATATTTTCCATCCTTATAGAATTCAGACGCTGCGGCATCAATTCCGAAAACAATATCCTTACCTACGATATACCCTGCTCTGGATACTGCTTCACTGATCAATTCAAATGGCTCAGCGTTACCGTTTTTTACAGCCGGAGAATATCCACCCTCATCACCTACAAGTGAGGTATAACCTTTCTCAGTAACAACTTTACCAAGCATATGAAATATTTCACTCGACATCCGCAATGCATCATTAAATGTCCTAGCACCAACAGGAAGGATCATATATTCCTGTAAATCTGTAGCCCAACCAGCATGCTTACCACCATTAATGATATTAATTTGAGGAAGGGGAAGAACAAATTCTGTATTGCCCCTAATTTGTGCGATATATGCGTATAGAGGGATCCCCAAAGCCAGCGCGTTTGCTTTGGCACATGCGAGAGAAACTGCAAGAATAGCATTTGCACCGATATTACTTTTGTTCTCTGTACCATCCAACTCGATCATTATCTTATCTACCGATTGCTGATCAGCAGAATCCATACCTACCAATTTTTCTGCTATTACGATATTAACGTGACGGACAGCACGCAGAACCCCTAATCCTAAATATGCTGTTGCATCCCGATCACGCAACTCCATCGCTTCTTTTGCCCCGGTAGAAGCTCCTGAAGGCACAGCAGCGCGCCCAATAATGCCATTCTCCAGCTCAACATCGCATTCCACAGTAGGGTTACCCCGGGAATCAAAAATTTGCCTCGCATGAACACGCTTTATTTTCATAATAAATATTGTAACATAGTTTTGCCGGTCCGATAAGTCCTATTGGACCTATACGTCATATAAGTCCTATACGACACGGCAATTACTTAAAAAAGGAAAATAATATCAACAGGAGGAGAAGCAGTATCACCCACTGTGGCAATCCTCCGAAAAAAGAAAATATGCCTAGCATAGATAAGAACCAAAATATAAGAAGAATTATTGCAATTGTACGCAAGATTCCCGGCAGCAGCGTGATCACCCAAATAAGAAGAGCAAATAATAAGATACTCTGAAGCGAGAATGGGTGACTGGATATAAAAAATAACGCAGAGTTAAGAAAAGGAAGGTGCAAGAAACCCAATACCCACAAAACAAATAACAAACCAAGAATAATCCCAATCATACCCCTATACTACCCTAAAGTAGGAATGATTTCAAACCTTTTCCTTCTGGTTAGTTCAGTGTTACGTTCCGCACCGTTCTGCGCTGAACCAATCAGAAGATAACGCAGAACTACGCTGAAAACCCGATCAGATCCTGCAAAGAAGCTTCAATCTTGACCCTAGCCTCAAAATAACCTATAATGTCGTAACTTACAACCGGGGCAGAGTTTTGGACAACAGCGTCCTCTAACTTACCCCGATAGCCAGGTGCAAAGTCGGGTTCTGAATAGTACCCGGCAGTATTGTACCTGGGGAAAGGATCTTTGACAAAGCTAGTTGAAAGGAATTGTCCATCATGGACAAGAGCAACAAGTTCGATGGCAAATACCAGCCGAAGAAGATAGGTGGCTATAATGTCACCGTCGTAGCTGTTCGCCGGCACGGAAGTGTTCTGGTCAAGTACGCAGAAGGCGTCCAGATGCCGCTGCCTGTGTCATACTTTCTCGAAAGGTTCGAGAAGATAGACACCCCGGACACCAAGTCCTGAAGACTCCGTTCTAAACCGCACACAACTAGCAGTTCAAACATCGTGACATAAGTCGCGAGCGACAACTGACGCAACAGCGCGTCACCAATCTCTCGTAACTATCACACACCCGAGCGGGTAGGGAGGAGATTTTCCTCATCACTGACGAAAGTCAAATCCCTACCCCTCAAAACCATAATATCTTTCCCATATGTCTTATCCGTCTTATTCGTCCTATCCCTTCCATCTCTAGATTACTATCCCCTAGCCCCTAGACCCTAGCCCCTGCTATAATAAACTCATGAACAATCAGCCAATCGGTATCTTCGACTCCGGCATCGGAGGACTTACCGTTGCCCATGCCATTATCAACGAACTCCCAGATGAAAGTACTGTGTATCTCGGGGATACCGCAAGAGTACCATACGGAACACGCGATAAAGATGTTATCACTGAATTTGCTCTACAATTAACCGGACGTCTTTTGAGAGAAAAAGTAAAAGCTCTCATTGTCGCATGCAATACTATCTCAGCAACTTGTCTTGATGAAATTAAAAAAGCATCTCCTGTACCAGTCATTGACGTGATTCAGCCCACAGTAGATGAAGCAGTCCGTAAAACAAAAAACCTCAACATAGGAGTCATCGGCACTCACGCCACAATCGAGAGTCAAATCTATAATGAAAAAATTAAAGAACTCAACCCAAATATTCGAATTTATACTCAAGCATGCCCATTATTTGTACCCCTCGCTGAAGAAGGATTTCAGGAACACCCGTCAACCAAGTTAATCGCAGAAGAATATCTGGCAGGACTTAGGACCAGCGGAATCGATACACTCATTCTTGGATGCACTCACTATCCATTATTGAAAAAGATAATTCAAGAAGTAATAGGGGAACAAGTAACCCTTATCGATTCCGCTCAACCAACTGCAGATGCTCTAAAGCAATTATTAATTGAAAAAAATCTGTTAAACAACGACCAACCGCAAACAACTACTGAGAAATTTTATGTCACCAACACACCCGAACTAGGACAAAAAAGTGTAGACCTCTTTTTCGGAGACTCTCACAACATAAAACTGGAGAAAATAGTACTCTAATATTCTCAACATGTCACCAGAATCTAAACCCTACCTTCGAAACTACCCCGAAAAAGAAAACATTGAGAAGGCCATAGCTGCAAAACTTATCAAGCAAATCAAAGTTACTCTACTGGATAATCACTCCGTTCCAGAAAAATTCTTCACTGAACAACATGCAGGTGTCACCATCTCAAAGGGCGAGTACAGATATAGCATCAACTGGCTCACTTCCTGGCCTCACATGGGCGAGTCAATCGGCATCAACAAACGTCCATCCGACTTCGATGCCCCCTATGAAAATGAACACATCTCACTCAACACCTGGCAATACCCCCGCCTGGACTATGAGGAATATAGAAACGAAGAACGAACGAGAAAAAGAGGACTAGAAGCCCAGCCTTCTATTGAAACTTTCATC
>CAMPGJ010000050.1 GCA_946885425.1 uncultured bacterium | reverse complement strand
GGTATCGAAACATCGTGCGATGAAACATCCGTCGCAATAATAGAAGGTAATGAAGACAATGTTGTCCTCAAATCAAACGTCATCGCCTCCTCTCTGGACATGCATGCTCAGACAGGAGGGATTATTCCTGAAAATGCAGCACGTGAGCAAATAAAATACGTACTTCCCGTTCTTAAAAAAGCACTTCAAAAAGCAGACATGCAATTAGGAGATATTGATGCAATTGGGTTAACATACGGTCCGGGATTAATAGGATCATTGCTGGTTGGTGTTGAAACAGCCAGAACAATTGCTTACGTCCTAAACAAACCCATCGTCCCCATAAACCACATGGTAGGACACATATACGCCAATTGGCTAATAGCTACTGCCGGCATCGAGTTTCCGGCAATCGCTCTCGTCATCTCGGGTGGACACACAGATCTTCTTCTTATGAAGAAGCACGGAGATTTAACCCTTCTGGGGGGAACTAGAGATGATGCTGCCGGTGAAGCTTTTGATAAAATTGGAAGACTCCTTGGGCTTCCATACCCTGCTGGACCGGTTATAGAAGAACTTGCTAAGAAAGGTGATCCCAAACGATTTCGTTTTCCCCGCCCAATGGTAGGATCCCACGATTTAGACTTTTCCTTCTCCGGACTCAAAGCCGCCGTGCTACGCGAAGTAATCAGTCTAAAAGAAAACATAGACGTACAACCTACAACCTACAACCTACAACCTCAAACCATCGCCGACCTCGCCCGCGCGACACAGGATGCAATCATTGATGTCGTCACAAAAAAAACTCTTAAAGCCGCCCAAGGGCACAACGCAAAATCCATCCTTATATCTGGCGGCGTTGCCGCCAACCAGACCCTTGCTGAAGAATTAAGAAATAAAAGTAAAGAATTAAGTATTAATGTTTTTGTCCCTACAAAAAGCTTGTGCACTGATAATGCGGCAATGGTGGCAGCAGCCGCTTATTTCAATTATAATCCCGTCAACTGGCAAAATATCGCCGCAAACCCCGAATTATATTTTGATTAACACCACAAAAAATATATTGAAAACTCTTACATTTGAACTCAGCAAAACCGATTTTAGGTTCAATAAGCCGATTTGACAGATCTGAATAGTTGAGTATAATTGCGGCAGACTCATGTATATTTTCCCGTCCAGAAAAATGAGAATGCTCTATAGAAGACTGCCAATTGCCCGACTTGCCTTTATCACTCTCGGTATCTTTTTTACTACCGCTACTATTGTATTTGCCCGACATAATGCAGCACCTGCAAAAAATTCAACATCAAAAATAGCTGAGATAAAACCATCACCAAAAAAAATTGCCAAACACACGCAAGAAACACCAACACCAAAGCCAACAAAAAAAGTAACTCCATCATCTACCCCAACTCCTGTTATCACAGTCAAAGGATTAGGTGGAATAAAAACTGAAATAATATCTTCACCCACTACAATCCCACAAAACGTTTCACTTACAACACCTACATTATCCCCCACAATAGCTCCTACTGCTCCTCCACCAACCAACAATGCAACGGGTTCACTTCTGGATCAAGTAAATGCTTACCGAGCATCCCAGGGGTTGGGGGCTGTACAATCCAGCGGTGAGACATGCAATTTTGCAAGCACCCGGGTACAAGAAATAATGTCTAACTTCAGCCATGATGGATTCAATAGTAGATTATCCGGCAATACTCTACCATATGCACGCTGGTCAGCAGTTACTGAAAATATTGCTCAAACATCAAACCCCCAAAATGTAGTTCCCATGTGGATCAACTCCCCCGGACATGCAGCCAATATGCGTGCAGATACTCCCTATGTCTGCATCCAACAAAACGGAGACTTCTACGCATACGAAGGAATGAAACCATAGCTCTGCTACGGATTTTCCATTGTCCATTTACCATTTCCATTTACTCTTGTCATTTCCGCGCAGGTCGTTCGACAGACTCAGACTCTGAGTTTACCGAAGAGCTGGAATCCAGGAAAGGTGGCTGCTTAAGGAGAGTTTGGATTTCTGGTTTGCGACCAGGAATGACAATAATTATTTGTTCTAACAAATGGAAAATACATGATACAATATCAACATGGACAATCTGCCTATTATCCTAACAGTCATCCTCCTCGGTTTTGCTGCTTTGTTTTTCTTCATCAATAAAAAACTATCAGAGTTAAAAAAGCCTGATTCTAATCAAGCCCTTCTTGAATGGCTCAAGACAATGCAACAATCTATAGACACAACAAATAAAACAATAAATGAATCAATGCAAATCAACTCAACCCATATGGTGAGAACACTCCAGGAGAATTCAAAACAATTGAATGAACGGCTCGATAAAGCAGCAGAAGTTATCCGTGATGTGGGCAAAGAGGTCGGGCAAATGAGTGAAATAGGACGCTCTATGAAAGAATTGCAGGATTTCCTCAAAAGTCCCAAACTCCGTGGAAATATTGGCGAGCAAGTTTTGAAAGATTTAATTACACAAATATTCCCCAAAAATAGTTTTCATCTGCAGTACCGGTTCAAATCAGGGGATATCGTTGATGCTGCTATCCAAACAGATGCGGGGATTTTGCCAATTGATTCCAAATTTCCCATGGAGAACTTTCAAAAGCTAGCGAAAGCAAAGAAAGATGAAGAAATTCAAATCTTTCGGAAAGAATTCGCCAAAGATATAAAAAAACATATTGATGCTATCGCAAAAAAGTATATACTCCCTGACGAAGGAACAATGGATTTTGCCCTCATGTACGTTCCCTCTGAATCTGTCTTTTATGAATTGATAAACATGGATGAACTTACAAACTATGCTAAACAGCAGAGAATCTATATTGTATCTCCTAGTACTCTATATGCTCACCTACAAACAATTCTTCTTTCTTTTGAGGGCAAACGGATTGAAAGTCAATCTAAGGAGGTTTTCCAACTTCTACGCGCCCTACAAATAGATTATGAGAAAGTGAACGATTCTATTGATGTATTAGGCAAGCACATCGGTAATGCATCCAACCAATTTTCTAATGTCAACAAAGGATTTACCGGACTTGGACAAAAACTAGCATCTGTAAAACAACTTCGAGAACCAGTTAACAAACAGAAACCTGACAAACTCAGCAGCACCCTATAACTCCTTACATTTTTCTTGCATTTTCCTTACGATGAGAGTATACTTCCTCTGTATGTCAGTTGAAATGGGCCCGTTGCCAGAAAAAATAGTAAAAAAACATACTTTTGAAAAGCCGGACATCAACCCTGCAAATGTTCCTATAGTCAGGCGCGAATATCCTAATACTAAGCCCGCTATAAAAAAAGACGTATTTACATCCTTGCGTTTACCAGAAAGCTCAACTATATTTAAACGTGCAATGTCAGAAGAACAGATAATTACAGAGAAGGATATATCAGAAGTTGCAAAGCTCCCTCACAAAGAAAAAGTTTTCCGTGCTATGCATGGAGGAAGTAAACCTGAAGTAAAATTTGAAGATGAGGAATTTGACCTGACTGGGCTTTTAGAAGAAGAAGCACATGAGACAGATCCAGAAGCCTTAGCAAAAAAGCTGGGGCCTGAACTTGAAATGGAACTGCAACCTTTTAGAACAGCTGATAAAGGAAAGGAACATATTGTTCTTGAAAACAAAGAGGGCACTAAATTAGTAAAAGTTGATAAATTTTCAGCAGATGATGATACTAGAGAAGATAAAGCAAAAGCATATAAAGTAGTAGAAGAACTTTTTCCTGATAGACTTCCACCTAGTGAACCATTTAAAAAATCTGGCGAAACAGGAGTTACCGTAAATAAAGTAAAGACTCATCCGCGATTTGAAGAGGCAAGAACTGCTGCAAAAAATGGTGATTCCAAATTGTGGAATGAAATAACAAAAAAATATTTTTCAGATGTATTAGATGAGCTTGATGAAATGGGTATCGATCTTTGGAATTCTCCTTCTCTTGATGGAGATGAACGTGATAATTACGTAACAGATACAAAGGGAAACCAAATTTTTGTTGATGACGTGTGGCTTGAAGGAAAAGACATTCTTACTGTAAAAGATAAGATAATTGATCGGATGAGAACAAATCCAGATAAATATCCCCCAGCCCAACAAGTAAAAGTCGTTGGCGCAATAAAAGATCTGGAACGTTTCACTAAGGATATTAACCAACCTAAACCTACTGACAAAAACACAAAAAGACCACTTCAACACGCTTAATCAGGGATAAATTTGTACCCAGTAAAGCTTTCAGTTACAATTTTTTCTTCATCTATCTTAAGCTCTTCCAATAATATTTCACGTGTTGCTTCTACCATAACAGGTGGACCAACTATGAAATACTTTGGTTTATCCAAATCGTTGATATATTGTCTCAATGTTTCTGCAGAGATTCTTCTATTTTTATAAATAACGGATATATGCTTATTCTTCTGACTACTCTCCATCAGTGCATCATAAAAAATCATCTCTTCGGATTTTGAAAATGACGCAATAAGTATCAGTGGAACAGATAGCTTTTTGGCCGTAGCATACATAATCATACTGTAAAATGGTGTTATACCCATTCCGCCAGATAAAAGTATAATCCGTTCCTTTTCTTCATCATGCAAAATTAATGTACCCAATGGTCCAAATATTTTTACATATGTTCCTGGCTCCAGACTTAATAGCTTGTTTTTAAATGTACTTTTAATAACCTTTGCTGTAATGATTAAAAAGGCTTTTTCATGAGGCGATGAGGAAATTGTAAAGAATCTGCTGGTCCCTCTTTCGTCAGCATCTTCATGAGGTAACACCATGCGGATATATTGTCCCGGTAAAAAAGTGAATGCTTCTTTTCTAAAATAAAAAGAATACGTATTCTCTGCAATCTGTTCTTTTTTAACAAATACCAATGTATACTCTTTTGCTGCCATGGTTACTTTATACTGTATGCACCACTAATTGTAAATATAATTTCTATGACCTATTCCCTAGACCCATCCCCTTATCTAAGAACATGGTAAGAAAAGCCTTGCTGCTATTGAATTTTCATTCAATAAGAATATAATGGAAGAAGAATATGAGAAATTTAGTAATTGCCGTAGTAATCGTTCTGGTTCTTGCCGGCGGATATTTTCTTGTTAGCAATAATTCGCAAACGACAAACAGTACACCATCAGCATCTTCAACTGAAAATCAGACACCATCTACTGCCGTAACAGAGTCTATGGAAGAGGATCTTTCTAAAGAAACAAATATTACACTAACCCAAGAAGGTTTTGCGCCACAGGAAATAACTATCAAAGCTGGAGACAAAGTTGTGTGGACTAATAATAGCGGAGATGTAGCAACAGTAGATTCATCTAAGCATCCAACACACCAGGATTATCCTCCTCTTAATCTTGGTCAATTCCAAGATGGAGAAAAGCATGAGCTTATATTTGATGAACCTGGCACCTATATGTACCATGACCATCTTCATGCCACTAGGTTCGGCAAAGTAGTAGTCGAGTAAATAACCGCACAGTATCTCTCTTGTATTTGATAGAATATAACAATGGTAACGGAGCGGTTTAGGGAGTCTATCAATAAGCTCAATATCGAGCAGAAAAAAGCAGTAGATGCGATTGAAGGCGCAGTAATGGTGATTGCCGGACCTGGAACAGGAAAAACTCAGATATTGACCCTCCGGATAGCCAACATACTTCTCCAAACAGATACTAATCCTGAAAACATACTTGCTCTCACCTTTACCGAATCAGGGGTATATGCTATGAGAAAAAGACTTGTCGACATCATCGGTACTCCCGCATATAAAGTTGAGATTAACACGTTTCATGGATTTTGCAATGATTTGATCAGAAATAACCCGGAAGATTTTCCTAATTTTATCTCATCAAATAATGCCGAGGATGTAGAGCAAATACAAATAATTGAAGAGATCATAAACAAAGAAAATCTTACTATACTTAAGCCATTTGGTGATCCACTACACTATGTTAAGCCAGCACTTTCAGCCATCAGTGATTTAAAAAAAGAAGGGATCACAGTCGAAAAGTTTGAAGAAGCAGTTGCCCAAGATGAAGAGGATTTCGAAAAAATCGATGACCTTTACCATGAAAAAGGAGCATATATCGGAAACATGAAAAGCCACTATGAAAAAAGGCTCAAGAATATTAATAAGAATAAAGAACTGACCATTATCTACCGCGAATATCAAAAATCTCTTCACGAAAAGAGGGTTTACGATTTTAATGATATGCTTCTTGAAGTAATTAAGGCTTTTGAAAAAAATCCACAGCTTCTTCTGCGCACACAGGAACAATATCAATACATTTTAGTTGATGAACATCAAGATAGTAATGCTGCTCAAAATAAAATAATAGAACTTCTTTGCAATTTTCATTCCAACCCGAATCTCTTTGTTGTAGGAGATGAAAAACAATCAATCTACAGGTTTCAAGGTGCATCTCTCGAAAATTTTCTCTATTTTAAAAAGCTTTATCCAGAGGCTCTTCTAATAAGTTTGAAAGAAAATTATCGATCAGCTCAAATAATTCTTAATGCATCAGGTAAGGTTATCAGTAATAATTTGCTGGCTTCTAAATTTATGCCGGAAAATGCTAGTTTAGTTGCCAAGAGTAAGCATGAAGACAAAAAAATAAAAATAGTTGAAACGACAGATTTTTATAGTGAATATTATTTGCTTGCAGAGTCTGTTAAAAAGAAAATTTTACAGGGTACCCAACCGAAAGAAATTGCAATTCTTGCCAAAGAGAATAAAGATATTTCCCCTTTCATAGATATATTTGAGCAAGATTCAATACCTTATGTCGTTGAATCAAGCCAAAATATTCTTCAGGATATAGAAATACAGAAGCTTATTCTCTTATTTAATGCCATTTACAATTTTGGATCTGAAGAAGATTTGCTCAAAGTACTGCACGTTGATTGCTTAGAAATAAATCCTGTAGATGTCGTGAGGCTTATCCATATGGCACATCAAGAAAGAACTACTGTATGGGAGATACTTAATACCCAGGCATATAAAGAAATATCTTCTTTAAAATCACAAAACCAAATAGAAAAATTTTATACTAATCTGATCCAATGGAAGGTTGAAAGCCAAAATGAACGCTTTGATTTCTTATTTAAAAACGTGATCAATAACTCCGGTTTATTGAAGACACTTCTTTCTAAAAGGAATTCTTTGCAGAATTTAGATAAGATTACAGGATTTTATGAAGATATCAAACAACGCATGGATAAAAACCCATCTTTTAATCTGGGAGACTTTATGAACTACCTTGCTCTCTTAAAAAAGCATGAGGTTTCAATTAAAAAACATGCAAAAACTACTCATAAAAATGCTGTCCACCTAATGACTGCTCATAAATCTAAAGGGTTGGAATTTGATATTGTGTATATTATAAATGCGTTTGACGGACATTGGGGAAATCAACGCAGGAAAGGGAGTAAATTTACGCTCCCTTGGGAATACCTGAAAGAAAAGCTTATTCTTTTAACTGATGAGGAAAAAAATGAAGATGAACGGAGACTTTTCTACGTCGCTCTAACTCGTGCTCGTAAGGAAATAATAATTAGCTATTCTACTCACGCGATCGATGGGAAAGAACGAGTGCCATCACAATTTATTGAAGAAATACTTGAGGAATACAAAGAACTAATA
>CAMPGJ010000049.1 GCA_946885425.1 uncultured bacterium | reverse complement strand
ATGTTATAATACTAAAAAGCGAATGGTTGTATGGCTAAATGGCTGGATGGTTCTTTAACCATTAAACCATGTAACCAATTGACCATTAAACTATGAATAAAAAACACATTACATTCCTTGATTTTGATGATTTGAAGAATCCCCTTTTGGGGGCAGGGCAGGCTCGGGCTACGTATGAGGTCGGGTCCCGTTTGGCTGCTATGGGTCATAAAGTTACTGTGTATTGTTCACGATATCCGGGGTATAAAGACCGCACAGAAAAAGGTATAACGTATAAACATATTGCTGTAGGCAGTAAATATGTTCGTCTGAATAACGCTTTATATATTCTTTCTATTCCGTTTTATACTCGTCAGATCAAGGCTGATGTCATTATTGAATCATTTACAGCGCCTGTTTCTACGCTCATGACTCCTCTCTTTACGGCTATTCCTGTGATTGGTCTTCCATCAATGTTTAATGCAAGAGAGTTTACCAAAAAGTATGGTATTCCATTTCATCTTTGGGAGCAATTCGGAAGCAGGTTTTATAACTATTTTCTCCCCTACTCAGATATTGATAGTGCGAAGATGAAAAAGCTTAATCCTTCAATTACCTATCAAATTACTCCACAAGGGGTAGATGAGTCATTTTTTAAGATAAAGCATAAGACACCAAAGCATATTTTGTTCCTATCTCGTTTTGAAATACACCAGAAAGGCATTGATTTACTTTTGAAATCCTATGCAAAAGTTGCCGACAAAATAGGTTATCCATTGGTTCTTGCCGGGCATGGGAATGATACGGATAAGATAAAGGCATTGATTGCGGAGCTGGGATTGAAAGACAGAGTTTCATTTGCCGGTAGTGCGTATGGAAAGAAAAAAGAACAATTGATCTCTGAGGCTGTGTATATCGCTTTTCCATCACGTCATGATGAAATATCGCTCTGGGCATTGGAAGCGCTTGCTTCAGGCATGCCGTTGGTTGGATTTGACCTTCCTGAATGTAAGTGGATTAGTGATAACGCGAGTTTGAAGGCAAAGCCGTTTGATGTGGATGCATATGCCAAACTTTTGGTAAAGGCTACGGATCAGAAGCTCAATACAAAGATGCGTAAAGAAGCACGTCTTTTGGCAAAGCAATATAGTTGGGATAAAGTCGCCGGAATGTTTGACTCATTTATTGAGAAGGTCTTGGAAACTGAAAAAAGTAAAGAAATGCTGTTAGCGACAGCGTAAATGGTCAGATGGTTCAATGGTTGGATGGTTAAGAAACCATAGAGCCATGTAGCCATATAACCATGAATATATCTTATGAAAAACGGAAATAACAAACATAATTTGAGTACAGCGCCTAAATTGCGGGAACCGCATAAAATGCGTAAGACGAGGCTTTCGTATATGATCACTTTGCCAAAGATCGAAGACGAAGGATTCCTCTGCTTTGCTGAGGGCAATAATCATCTCCCCTTTTCTGTAAAGCGGTTTTATTATATTGCTGATGTTGTAAAAGACGCTAAAAGAGGCTTCCACGCTCATCATGAGACACGTCAGGTTCTCTTCTGTATCAAAGGCAGTATCACGATTGTTCTGGATAATGGTCAGGAACGCGAAAAAGTCATTCTGGATCAATCAAATAAAGGTATTTTTCTGGATAAAATGATGTGGCATGAGATGGAAGATTTTACTAAAGATACCGTATTGCTCGTAGCAGCCTCCGAGTATTATGATGAGAAGGACTATATCCGGGATTACAAAAGCTTTAGTGCATTAGCAGGCAAGAAAGTATCGAGAAGATCTGTACAGGTTTAAATTCTGAGTAGTTCTGCTTAGGGTTCTGAGTGGTTCCGCGCTAATGCCTCGCTGAACTAAGCAGAACATGAACGCAGAACCAATCAGAAGAAAGAGGAAAATAGTATGGTAGTAATGAATGATTTTAAAAAGGAATATGAATTTTTTCAGACTGATGTCAATCGGGCTATTCAGGATGTTCTCGAATCTGGCTGGTACATTCTGGGTAGGAAAGTCGTGGAATTTGAGAGAGAATTTGCCCGGTATACAGGGACTAAATATGCTGTTGGTGTAGGGAATGGTCTGGAAGCTCTTCAAATATCCCTTATGGCTTTAGAAGTTGGTCCTGGTGATGAAGTTATTACCGTATCTAATTCTGCTGTAGCCACTGCTCTTGCGATTAGTAATGTTGGGGCTACTCCGGTTTTTGCTGATATTGATGATTTTTATCATATGGATAGCAGCAAACTGGAATCACTCATCACACCCCGTACGAAAGCTATAGTGCCTGTTCACTTGTTCGGTCAGATAGTAGATATGGAGGCAATCATGGCAATTGCCGATAAACACGGGTTGGTAGTGGTAGAAGATGCATGTCAGGCTGCGGGGGCTATGTATAAAGATAAAAAAGCAGGTAGTTTAGGTACTATGGCAGCTTTTAGTTTTTACCCTACTAAGAACCTTGGTGCTTATGGTGATGGTGGAGCTATAACTGTTAACTCGGAAGAATTATATCTGAAATGTTTGGAACTGAGAAATTATGGACAGAGCGACCGGTATCATCATGAAGTAAAGGGATTAAATAGTCGTCTGGATGAGGTGCAGGCTGCTGTTTTACGCGTGAAGCTGAAGCAGCTTGATATGATGAACCGCAAGCGGTATGAACTGGCGCAGCTGTATATGAGTGAATTGGCGGGCGTTGACCAGATAGAGCTTCCTCATCAGAGAGAAGGAGCAATACATATTTTTCATCTTTTTGTTATACAAGCAGAAAAGCGTGATGAGCTGATGCACCATTTGAAAGAACAACAAATCCAGTCACTTGTTCACTACCCTATCCCCATCCATAAACAGAAGTGTTACAAAGAATATAATAATCTTACACTTGAGAAGACAGAAGAAATGGCCGGAAAGCTTCTCTCACTTCCCCTTCATCCTTTGATGGAACAAGAAGAGGTATTACAGGTGACTGCCGCAATTAAAAATTTCTACAAATAAACTAACTAAACCGCATATCTTACACTAGTCCTACAGGTTTTTTATTCATTTATTGTCATTTTTTTTTAAAGTATTCATTATGAATGATGATCCTAAGACGATAGACAAGGGAGATGACGAGTCTGATGCCATCTCTTTAAACCAGAATGATGAAGCCAATACCACTCAGACTCCGAATGAACAGCCATATAATCAGGGGGAGCAATCAATCAGCGGCACAGCTCCTGATCCAGAATCAGATGATGATACGCTGCAGAATGCACAGGATGTCGGCCAACAATTAGGTGAAGATACCGAGCACCCCGAAGAGCTTGATATAGCCCGTGATATTGATAAAGGCGAACATTAAGGCCAAAATGTAGTCTCCCTTACACAACTTTTACATTCTCTTACTTTACTCATGCATTAAACAGGTAGTATAAAAACCATGTCTGTAGAAAGAGGAAGTCCACATATTGTTGAGAAAGCTGTTGGAGAGGGATCTTCTCGTAAAGAAAATGTTGTTTTTCCGCAAACAGTAGAGTTTGGAGAAGCAGATAATAAAGAATTGGAATCTGCAAAATGGTTGGTGGCGAGCAGATATAGCGAGCATAATCCTTATTTATCTGAGGATGATGTATATAAAAAATTCTATAAAGAGAATAATAAAAGGCCTTCTATAACACTGGTCGCTTCAGAAACTGAATCTTCGCGGAGGGAGGTAATAGCGACATTGCAGCTTACGTATGGTGAAGATATCGATGCTCTCCATCTTATGCATATGCATGATGAATATGCACATGTTCCAGGTAGTACAATTGGCGAGTTTGGCCGTTTTGCCATTAAAAAGCATGTGGGACACCGCGAGTTTCTCCTCACTGAGCTCACCAAAAAAGGACTGGAAATTGCGAATGAAAGGGAGATCCCACTTGAACGCGTATATGCGATTATGCCAAACATGGTGAAAGAATATTATTCTGAAGGAGGAATAGATGTTCAACAGGTGCCTGGGGCTACATTGCGTGAAGAGTCTAACGAAGCAAAGGAGGTTTTTGATATGTTCCCGAGATATTGGAGACACTGGGAGCCTAGATTATATATCTATCCAGAAACTCTGTTGGAGCAATATCGTCGACATGAGAGGTGAACACTTTATACGCAGTATGGAATCAAATGAAGGGAATAAGGAAAATCACCCGGAAATCCCTCATGTGAGCCTCTATGACTTGTCAAATACTAGTGATAGACGGGCTTTACATAATGCAGTCAAAAACTATCCAGGCAATAGAGGTGTCCTCCCCAGGTCATTTTCAGGAGATCGTGCATTAAAGCGGGCTCAAGAAAGAGATATTTTTGTTAATAATTTCCAGAGACATCTCGCTGATCGTGCGAAGTTAGATCATCCCCCAGGATATTTTGCCGGACGTGAGAAAGAACTTGATAATTATGTCCGTCATAATGATAAAGCTGAGAATTCAGTAGTCGCCGAGTTCTCCTGGAAGCGTGAAGGAAGATTTGTGCGGTTGCCTCAAGAAGAAGATTTTTATCAAATAATCTCGTCAAGAGAAACGCTTATTATACCTGAAGACGTGCAAGATACTTTGCGGAAGACGAAGATTGCAATTGCTGGTATGGGAGTAGGAGCATCTATTGGATATTTATTAGTCCAGAGTGGAGCCCAGAATTTGGCTGTAGCTGATGGCGGAGCAGTGGATCTGCATGATTTCAATAGATACCCACATTCGGATGTGAGTAAGATAGGTGAAAATCACGCGATTGATTTTACTAAATTTGCTTATGAAACCAATCCTTATGCTGTTATTGAATGTTATCCTTACAATGTAGCTACTCAGGAGAAACCGGGGGTAGTTCCTATACATACACTGCTTGCTGATGCAGATATTGTGATTGAAGAAGTAGATAATCTGCCAATGAAACTGGCAATCCGCCACGCTGCTAAAGAAGCCGGGATTCCCCTTGTGATGGGTACTGATATCGGTAAAAGTGCTGTTGTTCATTTTGAATATCCTGATGATGAACCTTTTGGCGGAAGACTTTCACCTAGTGATCTTGATTCTTTTCAACAGCGGTTGAATTTTGAAGAAATAACAGATTTGGCAACAAAGGTTATTGGTGAGCGTAATATTCCGGACAACCTGCTGAGACGTGCAAATAATAAAGGACTTCCCTACTGGCCGCAGGATGGCGGTGCGGCACGTAAATCCGCTGCGGGGGTTCGTGACGCGATAATTGATTATTTAAAAGGTGATGTAGTTCCTGAGGAAAAAGTGATTTTATAATTATGATTTTACTAATTATTTTTATTACATCAATTATCAATATCGTCTTGGGTATTATTAGTTATCAGAAAAATCCCAATAGCGCTACACATAAGTTGCTCACTTTTTTGACGCTCATTTTTGCTTGCTGGACTGTGGCAAATTATTTTTCTCTTCATTCTTCTACTGAAGAGGAAACACTTTTTTGGATTCGTATGGTCATGGTAATTACAGCGCCAATGGGACCTGTTCTTTATCTATTTTCAAAAGCGTTTCCCGGCCCGGAATTGAAAACGAATAAATTTATTCTTTTTATGTTATTTTCACTCTCATTGGTGGTTGCCGGTATTTCATTCACTCCTCTTCTATTCGAGAGTGTTTCCTTGGAAAATGGTGTTAAGCCAACTCCCGGTCCTGCGATACCGTTGTATGGGCTGTTACTTATCGGTTCCACGTTTGGAGGATTTGTAGAGATATTCTTGAAATATAGGAAATCGCATGGGCTAGAAAAACTCCAGTTAAAATATTTAGTTTTTGGTATAACAGTCACGTTTAGTTTGCTCATATTGACGAATTTTCTTTTCGTTGTTCTTCTCAGTTTTTCTGAGTTAGTCATATTGGGGCCGATATTTACGCTTGTATTTGTGGGCTTTATTACATATTCGATTATCAAACACCGGCTTATGGAAATACGCCTTGTGATTGCCCGTTCGCTAGCATACACGCTCCTTCTTGCTATATTGGCAACGCTTTATACGATCGGTATATTTTCAGTGAGCCCATATTTTCTGGGAAAACAAATTACTATTCAGCAGATGATAGTATCTTCAACTCTCGCTTTAATTCTTGCTTTGACGTATGAACCATTAAAGAAACTTTTGGAATCTCATACAGATAAAATATTTTTTAAGGGCAAATATAATACAGATGAGGTTATTCTTACGTTGACTACGACTATTGCTTCTACATTTAAGCTCAAAGAGTTGACTCAAAGGACCCTCCATGATCTTCTTAAGGCGCTGCATATTGCTCATGGAGCTTTTATAACATACGGGAAGGATGGAAAATTTTTAATTATCCAAGAAGGAAATCTGAAGCATCCGAACTATGATAAAGAAACAATTTATAAACTATTATCATTGAAAAGACGGGTTATCTTGGATGAGGAGAAGGAAATGAAGAATAAACAATTGTTACGGAAACTTAATATGGTTGTCAGCTTACCTCTGCGCGAGCATGGTAAAAACGAAGGGCTTCTTCTCTTAGGGGAGAAAAAAACAGGTGAGATATATACACAACAAGATGTTAATGTTCTGGATATATTTGTGCCGGAGATGTCTCTGGCGATACGAAATGCCAGTTCATATGAAGAGATCCAGCGGTTTAATGTGACACTGCGTGAGCAGATTGAAAAGGCCACAGGGGAATTAAAAATAGCTCATGGAAAGTTACAGGAGCTCGATAAATTAAAAGATGAATTTCTTGGTGTAGCTTCTCATGAGTTGCGAACGCCCATTACTTCTATAAAAGCTTTGGCACAAGTCCTTCATAGAAAATCTGAAAGAGAAAATAACACTAAAAATATTCTTCTTCTGGAGAGAATAGATAAGCAAGCTGACCGGATAACGAATCTTATTAATGATTTATTAAATATCAGCAATATAGAAGCTGGAAAACTTATTCTTAGAGAAGAAGAATTTAACTTTGATAGTATGGTTAGACGGGTTGTCAGTGAAGTCCAGTACACAACAGATACCCATAAGATTCTGGTAGAAGGAGAAATAAAGAGAATGGTATATGGAGATGATAACCGCCTGGAACAGGTAATGAGTAATTTGCTTACAAACGCGATAAAATACTCACCCGGCGGTAAAGACGTTAGTGTAAGGTTATCAGATGAGAATGATCATGTACTTGTAGGTATTCAGGATTCAGGGGAAGGTATAGCTAAGAAAGATCAGAAGAAAATTTTTAAAAGATTTTATAGAAGTGCTGTTGAGGATAAAAACATCAGTGGTTTTGGATTAGGTTTATATATCTCTGCTGAGATAATACGGCGACACAAAGGCAAGATTTGGGTGGAAAGCGAACTAGGTAAAGGATCAACCTTCTATTTCACAGTCCCCTACAAAAGATAAATCCCGAGCTCTAAACCTAGTAGACTCCGGGAATCAAATAGCTTCAGATTCCGGGGTGTTTCTTCATTCCAGCGTGAGATGTTTGATTTTTGCTAGTTCTCTTTGATAGTCAGCTTGGTCAAAAATAAAATTGGTATAGGTTGTTTTTTTACCCACTAACCCTAGAATTAAATCCGGACTTACGAAAGGGAATTTGTTTGAGCTCTCTGTGTAGCAAGTTAAAGAAGACCAAGGATAGCTTGGTAAATCCTCAACATTGACGATGTAGCCGGTGGATGGATTTAGATGGATATATCTTGAGACATGGAGTAATTGTTCATCTGTTTCTACTCGGACTGCTTTGAATTGTGGCTGAAATAATGGTCCTGATCTTATTTGCTTATTATTATAATAT
>CAMPGJ010000048.1 GCA_946885425.1 uncultured bacterium | reverse complement strand
CGGGTCCCCGTCAATTCCTTTGAGTTTTAGCCTTGCGGCCGTACTCCCCAGGCGGTCCGCTTAACGCGTTAGCTTACACCGCCACTCGCACAACGTACGAATATAGAATAATGAATTACGAATTATGGTTTTAAGAAGCAAAACTTCTTTTCCGCCTTGATTCATAATTCTTGATTCATAATTCATCCGTTCTGCGAGTGACAGCTAGCGGACATCGTTTACGGCTAGGACTACACAGGTATCTAATCTGTTTCGCTACCCTAGCTTTCGTGCCTCAGCGTCAGGAAGAGCACAGATGCTTGCCTTCGCCCTTGGTGTTCCAACTGATATCAACGCATTTCACTGCTACACCAGCTGTTCCAGCATCCTTGCCAATCCTCAATTCCATGAGTATCCCTACCACTCCCGGGGGTAAGCCCCGGTCTTTAAGTAAAGACTTTATGGAACGCCTACGCACACTTTACGCCCAATGAATCCGGATAATGCTTGCCTCCTACGTATTACCGAGACTTCTGGCACGTAGTTAGTAGAGGCTTATTCGCCAAGATGTGAACGTCTTGGCAAAAGGAGTTTACAACCCGAAGGCCGTCTTCCTCCACGCGGCGTCGCTGCGTCAGACTTTCGTCCATTGCGCAATATTCCTAGTTGCTGCCACCCGTAGGTGTACTGCCCGTGTCTCAGTGCAGTTGTGGCTGATCGACCTCTCAGTCCAGCTACCCGTCATCGCCTTGGTGGGCATTTACCCCGCCAACTAGCTGATAGGACGCAGGCTCCTCCCTCGGCGGACCGTAAAGTCCTTTACTCTTACGAGACTATGGAGAATTACCCGACCTTTCGGCCGGCTATGCTCCACCCAGGGGTAGATTCCTACGCGTTACTCACCCGTCTGCCACTGAAGTATTGCTACTTCCGTTCGACTTGCATGCTTAAGGCACGCCGCCAGCATTCATCCTGAGCCAGGATCAAACTCTCAAAAAAATTCGACGGAGTCCTTTGTCAAATGACTTATAGACTCTGTCTTCGGGTTTCTTTTGAGGAAAAACCCGATAAAATTCCTACCACATCCTGATTATCGAATACTATTGCTAGTACTCGATTTTCTAATGTTTGCTGTCTAAAGTGTACTTCAATTGTTAAAGAACTACGTTATATAATCCCTCTTCGCTAAAAGCTTTGAAAGGACGATTTTTATAAGACCTTCATAAAAATCAAAAAACCCCGCCAAAGGCGAGGTTCACTCGAAAGACTTTGGCGAAAGACTTCTACATATTGTTTATCTATTATAACCTTTTTTAGCCTCATGTCAATCCCGAAAAGCTCTGCCAAACATTGGTCTAATACTCGGTATAACATGCCTAGTTGGTTGTGTTAAAAGATCAATATGTGTTTTATAGACCATTAGCCACCTCTCTCGTTGACATAAGAATACCTCATCCTCTATGCTAAATTAGGGTTTATCATGCATAAACAACTTAAAAAACAAAAGAAGCATCCTAAGCAACAAAAAAACGGTGTCCTACGCCGACTGGTGCAGGGTAAAGCTGATGGTGGCGCATTATTTGTCGTAACTACATGCCTTTCTATTATTTGCCTTGGACTTGCTTTCGTGGGAGGTAATATCCCCGAAAAATTTCCAAAAACAAATCCTAATGGAGCTGCACCCGGACAAATAATTTCTGCTCCAGCTCAAAATACACTGCAACTATTAACGTTTAAAGCTATCCTTCCTAAACTAATCCCGACAATTGATCCCAATGCTCCTCCACTTTCTTCTGACAAACAACTACCGACACCAGTAGCGACAGGACCAGGTACCGCTTCTCCGTCTGGTGCAGGAGTAGTAGGAGCATCAGGATGCACTCCTGCTGGACCAAATGATCCTGAGCCACCTGCTATCTATACAAGAACCACACATGGCGGAAAAACTGTTAATCAAAGAACCAAAGTAATGCTGCAAACAGCAGAAAGATATGCTGGAACGACATTCACACTTACACAGGGCAGCTATAGCACGGGAGTTGCCGCCAGCGCAGGCACACATGATGGTGGTGGCGCGGGCGATATTAGCGTAGGCGGGATGAGTAGAGCACAAATAGACAAGTCTATACAAGGCCTGCGTATGGCAGGATTCGCAGCCTGGTCCCGTACACCAGCAGAAGGATTCGGTGCCCATATCCATTTCGAAGCTATCGGAGACAAAGAAATGTCTTCAGGAGGAAGAGATCAAGTCGTTGATTTGTTTGCAGGAAGAAATGGCTTAGCCAATAACGGCCCGGATTCAGCTCCAGCATCGATCGGCCGTCCTTTCCCCACCTGGGCCGGGAAATATGGACAATGCACCTAGCTCTCAGTTATCGGTTTCAGTTGTCAGTTGTCTGAACTTGGTTTATCAGTTATCGGTTTTTCGGTCTGACAGACTGAAAACTGGCTAACTCTAATCTGAAAACTGAAAACACAGAACTGATAACCGATTACCTAGGCTGTTTCTCCATAACCTTATAAAGCATAATCCCCAAACTCACCATCACATTGAGCGAAATATTCACTCCCCACATCGGCATTTCTGCAATGTAATCTGATGCTTCCATTGCCTCCTGCGATACCCCATCAGTCTCATGTCCAATCACGAGAGCTACCGGAAATGTATATTCAATCTCGTTATAAGGGACACTCCGCTCATTTTGCTCTATGGACACAATTTGAATATCTGGAACCATTTCGCGAAGTTTCGTGATCGCTTCTTTCGAGTCTTTTGCATACTCCCAATCTACCCACTCCGTCGTATTAATTGAAGCCTTTTTAATACGCGAATTAGGTGGTGTCTCTGTTCCGCCACAAAGATACACTTTCGTCACAGCCACGGCATCAGCCAAACGGAAAATAGAGCCGATATTATATGTATCCAGCACATTATCAACGATAATATACACCGGATTCTTCTTAATCAGCTTCTTCTGCTCCTCTGTAGGTTCACTCAACCGCAACGCCTTTGCATCCAATTTCATTATAAGGACATTATACCAGAGGTGAAACCGTTCCTCTTCCCTATTGACCAAAATCATTATTTTTGGAATACTAAAGAAGAGTTTTAAATAATATGTCTGCCCGCATTAATTTACTTAAACAAGCTGAGCTTCCTGCTCCACATAAAAAACTTTTGCGTGCACCAACCATGTTTGAAAAATATGGATGGTTAAAATGGTTTTTTATAGTAGTGGTTATCGTTGGCGTTATGGATTACGGTATCATAAAAGTATTAAGCACCGATAACACTAATGAAACTGCTTCTCCGGCCCAAAACACAGCTGTACAGCCTTCTATCACCCCTCTAGTTACTTCTGATCCAACATCAAATTGGAATTTATATAACAATCCGGGGGGCAAATTCAGCTTTAAATATCCAGACGGCTACACTGTGAAAGAAAATGCTTCTAAAAATAGTGTGCAACTAGCATCCACAAATCTTCCAAACAACACTGAATTTCTATTTACAATCTCATTCAAACCTGTCGCAGGAAATGCACCCCTGCAAAATTTGATAACACAGAATCCTTTTTGTCCAAATATCTTTTCTGAGAAACCCACGGAATCAATAATTAACGGACAGCAGCCAGCTCAACTATATGCTGATACTCAATGCGGCAAAAACCCAACAAGTGTCATATATACCCTCAATAACAATATTTTATATATTATGACTATCGAGACAAAAACAAACCTGGCTACTATCAAACCTTTTACTGACCAGATTTTCTCCACTATTACCTTTAATCAGGAAAGTGAACCAGTAACACCAGGTAGAAAAACAATGTGTACAATGGAAGCCAAGCTATGTCCTGATGGCTCTTCTGTAGGAAGAACAGGACCAAACTGCGAATTTGCAGCATGTCCGGCTAAATAATATGAATACTAAATTATCATCATTTTCAGGTAAACAGATTTTTATAGGGCTTGCAGTTGTAATCGTTGTTCTTCTTCTTGTGCTCGCGGCAATTAGCGGCAAGTCTCCAACTCAAGAAGACTCCCCTTCTTCACAATCAGAAGGACAGAGTTCATATCCTACTACTCAGGAAACAAACGGCGTATATACAAATCAAACCCAAGGATTTCAGCTCAACCATCCTCCACAAATCATGGTGAAGAATATTAGCTCAGATATCGTTTCAGTTAGCTCTTATGATGCTCCTGCAGATCCTGATGCTCCAGCAACGGGTATGCAAATTGGTATTTTCAGCGGGAATAAAGTTGCAGACAATATTGATTTAGCAAAGGATCTTTTCAAAACACCGCTTATAAAAGATATTGTCGTTAATGGAGTAGCAGCAAAAGAATTAAGTGGGTACGGACAAGGGATGCTTGAGGGAAAATTTATTATATTTGTAGAAATATATCAGGACGGAAAAACATATGAGCTAAGTTATTTTGAAGGAGAACCAGATTTCAGCAAAGAAGACTTCGAACAGATCCTCGCCTCCTTTAAATTCACTAAATAATTTTTCAACTCTCAACCCTGCAAACAGACTCAACTATCAACTCATTTGGCTTCATCGGTTTTCTTCTTTGCCAGCGTTTTTGCTTGCCCTACAATATCTTCAATCTTCCATGCAGCGAAGTCACAATTTGGATAATTTGAGCAACCGTAGAATTTGCGCCCTTTTCTTGTCTTCTTAACAATCACCTGTCCACCGTCTTTTGGACAAAGTAGTTTTGTTGTTTCAACAAATGGCTTTGTAAACTTACATTCAGGAAATTTGCTGCATGCAAGAAATTTACCGAATTTTCCATGTCTAATAATCAAAGGCGCATTACAGACAGGACAAAGCTCATCAGTCTCTTCGGTTTCAATCTTCACCCTATCTGCTTCTCCAACCGTATTCAGCGCCTTCTCAAAAGGAGTATAGAAATCTCTCATCATTGCTATCCATTGTTTTTCACCATTAGCTACTCTATCAAGCTCATCTTCCATCTGCGCGGTGAATGGAACATCATCAATCGCTGAAAAATTCTTTACGAGAAAATCATTAACTGCCGCACCAACCGGCGTGGTTTCAAACCTTTTTTCAACCCGCTCTACATAACCTCTATCAACAAGCGTGGAGATAATTGACGCATATGTAGAAGGCCTCCCAATACCCTTATCCTCAAGCGTACCGATAATTGAAGCATCATTATAACGTGGTGGTGGAAGTGTCTCATGTTCATCAGCTCTTGCGGATTGCAGTTCTAATGATTCTTGAGCCACAAACTTTGGTAATTGAGTATCTTTTAAAGCCTGAGGATTCAGTTTCAAAAAACCATCAAAGACAAGCACTGATCCATTGGCCTTAAGACGGTACTGCTTATCTTCAGAGTCCACAAGAACACTCGTGGATTCAATTATGGCATCCGCCATTTGTGACGCAACTGCCCGCCGCCAGATTAATTCATATAGTTTGGCATAATCTTTTCCCAATTCTCCCTCTACTTCCTTATCAGTAGCGGCAACTTTTGTCGGGCGGATACCTTCGTGAGCTTCCTGAGCCAATTTCTGCTTTCCTGCAAATACCCTCACTGAAGATGCAACATAATTTTCCCCATAATTCTTTTCAATGAACTTACGAAAAGAGGTAATAGCAACCGGAGAAATTGTCACTGAGTCAGTTCTATGATAAGTAATAAAACCTTCTTCATAGAGCTTTTGTGCTAAGCTCATTGTCCTTTTACCAGAAAAACCATATCGCCGGGATGCTTCCTGCTGCAAAGTGGACGTCGTGAATGGCGCATTAGGACTCCGCTTCATCTGTCGTTGTATCACATCAGCAACAAGAAATGTAAGTTTTGCAAAGTCAGAAACGATCTTATCTGCGTTCTCTTTAGCACTAATAGTTGTACGGGTAACTGTATAATCACCATCATATAACGTATATTTCTCTTGCTTCTCTAACTTTTCTCTGTTGATCTCAATTAATTCAAACTCAATTCCTGGCTTCTTACTTCTCACCTCTTGTTTCTTATCAAGTACAGCGTGAATTGTATAATACTGAGCTTTGGCAAATTTTTCTATTTCGCGCTCCCGCTCAACGATGAGCCTAAGCGCCACACTTTGTACTCTTCCCGCTGACAGCCCTCTCCTGACTTTCTTCCAGAGCACTGGAGAGATCTGATAACCCACGAGACGGTCAAGCACTCTTCGTGCGGTCTGAGCATCAACCAAATTTGCATCTACATCACGTGGATGCTGTAATGCTTCCTTGATCGCTTCTTCAGTAATTTCATGAAAGACAATGCGTTTAAACTTATCTTTAGATATTTTACTTTTGGCATCCAGTAAAAGATCCTGAATGTTCGCTGAAATAGCTTCACCTTCACGGTCAGGGTCTGTAGCGAGAAGGATGGTATCAGCGTTTTTTGCTAAACTTTTAAGCTCTGCGATAATCTTTTCTTTATCTTCGATAACCTGATATTGTGGAGCGAAATTATTTGCCACATCAATCCCCAGCTTACTTTTAGGTAAGTCAATAATGTGACCCATGGAAAATTTGATTACATAATCAGATCCCAAAAATTTGGAAATTGTCTTTGCTTTTGTTGGAGATTCTACAATAACTAAATTCTTCATAAACTAATATACAATTCTAGCCTACATTATACCTGGAGTGTCAAGAGGCAGTCTTATTTCCACTTTTTTAAAAATTTCTTTTCATATGTTTTAACTACAGTATCTGAACCTAACAAACCATGCTGTGTCATGTCTGGTGAGTATTTACTTGCAGGAACGGTCATATGTAATGCTTCAGCCATAGAGCGCACATGGTGCGGTCCTGCCCCGCAACAAATCCCGATATAATTAACACCTGCTGATTTTGCATCTTTAGCGAACTCCGCCATTTCAGCCCGGGTACAAACAAAGCGATCAAGATACAATGGAAATGCATTTCTCTTTTGATATTTTAGGAACTGAAACGCAGGAAATCGCTTAGTTGTATGGTATGGTACGGGTTGGGCAGCAATAGGACATTTCACTGCTTTTCGCAATTTTTTAAGAAGCGGGAGCATTGTTTCTGGCCCCCGGATACAATTAAATCCCACAATATCTGCTCCAGCAGCTTCAAGTATTTTACACCCTTCAATCCAATCATACCCATCTTTACTTTTTTCATAAGTTGCTCCAAACGTTACCAATGCAGGAAGGTTATATTTTTTAATAACCTCAAGCGCAATCAAAGCCTCCCCAACATATTCAATCGTCTCAGCAATAATAAAATCAGCACCCTCTTCAGCAGCCCATTTGACCTGTTCCTCGTACATCCCCCGGACAATCTTGGCTGTCCGATCTTTATCATTATGATCATACTCCCATGTATTGCATATATTCCCTGCAACGAACGCATTTCCCTCTTTAGCGATCTCTCTGGCTATCTGTAACGCCTGTCTATTCATTCGCTCCAGATCTTTTTCACGTCCTATGACACGCAGTTTGCTCCTATGAGCGTAGTAGGTAAACGCAACCATGACTTCTGATCCTGCTCGCAAAAATTCCCTGTGCAGTTCACGCAGAGCATCAGGATGATCCAAAACCACTTCAGGAACATATGCTCCCGCTTTTAGATAACCACGCCGCTCCAGCTCAAATAAATAACCCTCGGCCCCAAGCATAGTCCCGTGTTGTAATCGATTTAAGATACTCTTATTCATATATACCCTTCCTTAAGATGATTCGTAATTGGCTCTCTATGGAGCTATAGATGTAACTGGAGCAGCAATAGGCACGACAGGCTGTGATACTTGTTGAGGAGGCTGAGAAATTATAGGAGCTGATTGCTGCTGATCACAGATAAGAGAGACACCCAATTCATGTAATACATTTTCCAGATCCGCGTTCGTGGGAGCATAATAGTATTTACCTCCGCCCAGCGCGGCAAGCTCCCGCATAACTGGCTCATTAACACCTTCTTCTCCAAAAGAGCCCCCAATTGAACTTCCAAAGCGAGTGGATATCTTTTTACTAATTGCATCTCCACTAAACCCAATAGGATAATATGTTATCTTTTGCTGCTGATGCCCCTGAGAAACA
>CAMPGJ010000047.1 GCA_946885425.1 uncultured bacterium | reverse complement strand
AACGGCATAAGATTTATGTATTATATCATTTTTACACATCCTCTACAAGTGGGAGGACCATAAACCAAAATTTTCCATATACCTTTTTCCATTTTCCATTGATTGTCCATTTATATTTAACTTCCTTAATCAAAATTAAATGAAAAATGGAACCTGGACAATGGAAAATCGTTGAATTTTATTCAACGTCTGAGGATCCTTTGTACACTTTTGGTGTCAACCAATCGAGTGGCGGCTCGTTATCATTAGTTGACGCATTATCATTTTGGTTTTGGTTTTGTTGGGCCTGTTTGGAGTCATCCTGTCTCATTTGCTCATCTCTGGCAAAAGATTGTCTACGGTCGTCTTGTGGTCTTTGATCACGATCAGATCGTGATTGATCTTCTCTTGGTCTACGATCATCTTGTCTCGGCGCATTAGCTGGCCTCTGCTGGCTACGATCATCTTGTTGTGGTCTTCTGTCAGCTTGTTGCTGCGGCCTTCTATCCTCTTGTGGTCTTTGATCACGATCAGATCGTGATTGATCTTCTCTTGCAGCTTGCCCTGAGCTTGCCGAATGGGATCTACGATCATCTTGTGCGCGACGCTCTTCTTGCAATCTTCGGTCAAGCTGCTGTCTGGAACTATTTTGTCTCTGATCATCTCTTGGGCGCTGATCTTCACGAGGTCTGCGGTCTTCCTGTCTAGCTGACCTATCATCGGACTGTCTAGGCTGCTGATCACGTGGAGCGAGTCTGGAAACCTGATCATCTACTTCATCATCTGATAAAGAAAGAGGTGATCTGCTCTCTATATTTCTGCGAGCAGCGCCGCTTTTCATCAAAAGCGCCATCATTTCAAAGGTAAGTGGTGTGACATTTGGAGTTTGAAAATTCTTTGTCTCGGTAGTGATACCTGTTAATAAATTCTGAGCAACATCCTGTTCGAGACGGAATCCAAGCGCTAATGCCAAATCAGCTACCTGTTCACTAACTGATGAAAACTTGGATGATACAAGAACAACATCGCCAAATCCTTGGTTTGCTTCTTTATTATCAATGTTAATAATCCGGACATCCCGAAGCTTTTGTGAATCAACCAAATCTTCAAGCTCTGAAAGCCGAGGTGTTCCGACAACCAAAAGAAGATCAATAGCACCACTTCCGCGTACATATCGGACATCTTTTTCATCAAATGATAAACCCTGCTCTGAAGCTTTAACAATGATGTTGAGAAATCCTTCTTCAAGAGTGTATGATACTTTCTCTATTTCACCCTCAACATACGGGAATGAAACCACAAGATCACCTGCCTCACCACCCAGACTAGTTTGAACTCTATTGATACCAACCAATGACGATAGTTCAACGATAGGAGGAGTAGGACTTGCAATAGATACCTGTTTATTTGCAGCTTTCAACAGTAAAAAGAGCGCTAGTGCACCAGCCATTGCATCCACAGAAGGATTGGCACCAACCGCAATACCAATGTTGTTGCTCTTTACTAAAATATCTTTTATTTTCTGTAGTGTATTGTTATCCATAAATTATGATCATTCTGGAGCGAGTGTGGCGAGGAATAGAATCTCTTATAGGAGATCCTATCGAGATCGCCGCCTCTCCAGGATGACGAAATAAATCAACTATGGGATAGTATCATATCTCCAACTCGTATGTCAAGTCCTGCTGGGAAGACTATACCAGCCTCATTACCTCTCTCAACTTTTGAGGTTGAATTCTTTCCCACACGCAGAGAAGCAATAGTAGTTTCTCCGATTGCCTCTTCACCGCGCATGATACGGATACGGTCACCCCGAGCTATTCTTCCTTCAAGAACGTTAATACCAAAAGCAAATGTTTTTTCATAGGGGAATTTAGCCAAAATTTTTGCCTGTCCATATACCTGCTCAATTTGTGAAAGCAACTTGCCTTCCAAAGCATCCCCCAATTCATCCAGCAATTCGTAGATGATTTCATAATTTCGCAGAAGCACCTTTTCTGTCATGGCAAAATTTTGCACATCAGGCTTAATTTTCGTATTAAAGCTAAGGACAATACCTCCTGTAGATTTAGCCAGCATAATATCTGCTTCTGTCACTTCTCCCGTTTTTTTAGCTACCAGCTTAATATCTTCAGGAAATGCATTCACAATAGCCTCAAGAGAACCTTGCGAATCAGCGACCAAAATAACTGCGATCCCTTTAAGTTTTTCAACTTGTCTATAAACAGCATCTAATTTCATTGGCTTCTTAACCTCTCTGGCTGCTGCTTGTGCAGCAAGTTCAGCTGACTTACCAGTGATTATACTTCCTACTTGAGGAACTTTCTCAAATCCCAATAACTCAACAGCATCTCCCACCCTTGCAGATTGTATTGGCTTTTCATGAGTGTTCAGCAATGTCCTTACTTTAAATACTTGCTGGTCTACTTGCACTTCCTCACGCACACGAATCGTTCCATTTTTAATAATAGCAGTCGCTTTAGAACCTGCTCTCAGATCAAGCTTTGCTTCAATAACAATAGCCTGTAAAGGATGATCACTTCCCACTTTTGTCGCATAATCCTCACCTTTGTGCATATCAAATGCAAGCAAAATAAGTTCCAAAAGCTCCTTAATATTGTGATTTGTTTTTGCTGATACCTCAATAACAGGAATATCTCCACCATATCCTTCAATGGCAACCTGCTCTTTCAGCAATTCCTGCTTTGTTTTTTCGACATTTTTTGTGGGAAGGTCAGTTTTGGTTATAACAACAATAAAAGGAGTTTTTGTATCCTGCAATGCTTTGATACTTTCCCGGGTTTGCGGCTTCACACTATCTACAGCAGAAATGATGAGCAGACCAAGGTCTGCAGCTTGCGCACCACGTCCTCGCATTTTGCCGAATGCTTCATGTCCAGGAGTATCAATAAAAGTAATTCTTCTTTTCTGCCCTTCATGAAGAAATTCTATAGAAGAAGCACCAACTTTTTGAGTAATACCGCCTTTTTCACGATCAGCGATAGAAGTTTTACGGATAGCATCAAGAAGTGTCGTCTTGCCATGGTCAACATGACCTAAAACGGCTACTACTGGAGGAAATATGCGGTTTGTATCATTGTTTGTCTGTGTATCCTTTGCCATATGTTATTGAAAAGACCTCTGTATTCCATAATTTTACGCAGATTGCTTTTCTACTTCAACTTCATTTTCTTTCTCAGTTGACCCTTCAGCAGCAGCGTCCTCTTCTGTTTTCTCTTCAACTGCAACGTCTGACGTTGCATCCGCTTTAACTTCCTCTTTAACCGAGTCTGACTCGGCCTCTTCAACCTTTTCTTCAACAACTTCTTCCTTAACTTCAACCTTTTCTTCTGCTACTGGAGCTTCATTTGTCTCCACTGTCTCTTCAGCAACCTTTTCTTCCACAACATCCTCCTTTGCAGGACCTTCTCCCTCAATCTCAATACGATACTTAGTTAATTTATATGCAAGTCTTACATTTTGGCCATCTCTTCCTATAGCTAAAGAAAGCTCATCCTGCGGAACTTTTACATGAGCAACTTTTTCATCTTCATCTACAGTAACTTTAACATTTTTAGCAGGAGAAAGAGCTTGTGCAATGTATGTCCTAATATCATCTGACCATTGAATTATGTCTATTTTCTCAAGTCCACCCAGCTCTTGGATGATAGCCTGTACGCGAACTCCTTTTTGTCCAACACATGAGCCTACAGGATCAATGCCTGGCTGTGTTGAATGAACAGCTATTTTTGCTCTATTCCCAGGCTCTCTGACAACTGCCTTTATCTCAACACTTCCCTGTGCAACTTCAGGAACTTCTCTCTGGAAAAGCCCTTCAACCAAACCATTATGTGCTCTGGAAACAATAATTTCATCACCCTTCATTCCTTCTCTGATATCTGAAAGGTAAAAAGCCAAACGCTGGTTCAATTGATATCTTTCATTAGAAATTTGCTCAGATGAAGGCATGATTGCTTCAGCTTTTCCGATGTCAACAATAATGTTTGGACCAGCAAACCGGAGGATCATACCATTAACAACAGATCCAATCTTAACTTTGTAATCGGAGAAAATAGCTTCTTTTTCTTTCTCACGGATCTTTTGGAGAATAACCTGCTTTGCTGTTTGCGCTGCGATTCTTCCAAACCCTGGAGGGGTTACATCTTCTTCGCCATGGAGAATCTTTGCTTCTCCTGTGTTTGGGTTCAATTTTGCTGAGTATTCTTCTACTTCAATTGTAGGATGATCTTTGCGGTAAGCGGCCAAAATAGCATTGGTAACTGTATCTAAAACGACACTAACGTCCACCCCTCTCTCGGAGGCTACCTGATTTAATGCTAATGCAAATTCGCTTCTTTGTACTGCTGGCATAACAGAGTTAAGTATAACAGATAAAGCCCCAAGCTTCAACACATAAACGGATGGGGCTAAAGAATAACCCAATAAACGAATAAACAAATAATCCAATACGTCATTGCGAGCGTAGCGACCGTGTGCCGCAGTAGCTTTAGCGAAGGAGCAAGCAATCTTGTCCACACAGCATCCTCCTTTTTTGCCTCATGTTATAATGCTCGAACTTACATAAGGGGTTACTTTGGGATATATGCATTCCCAGAGCTACCCTCTTCTGCAAGGTCTGTAAAGCAACCGCTTTGCAGAGATCCTGAACAATCTAGTTGTGAAGGAGAGAAGCATGCCTGTATGGCACTCTGTGAGAGACTGTAAAAAGGTATCTCACAAATGCAAACTCTGCGGTACACCATGTGCCTACTCCGGTAGGCATTGGGTTATGGGATGTGAAGACAAGTGCCAGACGGCACATGAAGAAACACACCCGAACACCCACGGAAACCCAACAAGCTCTAACTGAAAACGAGAAGGCATTTATGCCTATCTGGCTGAATGTAGTGCTCGGATCTATTGGCTTTGCGCTTGTAATTTCAAGCGCTATAGTCATTCGACGACAAGACCGTAAGGGCAAAATCTGATTCAGACTTTCAACTAGAACAAATCGTGACATAAAGTCACATAAGGTTGCCGATGCGAACGTTGCATCACTGTACCCTTATTTGATTGTCACACCCGAACGGGTAGGAAGGATGTTTCATCCACTTGGCTCACGCCAATAATCCTTTCTACCCGTTCAAATACTTTTCCCAACGTCATTGCGAGTGTAGCGAAGCAATCTCGTCCATCAAAGAATTGATTCATAGAGATCTATCATTCGCGGATTCATTTTATTAATGAGACTTACCTTCTTTAACCTTGACCCACCCTTTAATTGTTTTTCTCTTTTAATTGCCTCTTCTGCTGTATCATATTGTTCATAATAAACAAGTTTATCGACACTATATTTTTCAGTAAACCCCTTAACTAGCTTTTGTTTATGTTCCCAAACTCTTTTTATGAGGTCACTAGTAACCCCAACATAAAGTACTGTATTTGTTTCATTGGCTAAAATGTAAACATGAAAAGTTTTCATTTGTGGACGACTAGATTGCTTCGTCACTCATTCTTCGCTCCTCGCAATGACGATTGTACTTAAGCTTTTGGTGGTTCTGATACTAGTGCTTCTGCTACTTTGGGAGCTTCTTCACTTACATCCAAGATAAGGGCGCCGGTGCCATCTAATGAGAATGTTCCTGTTTTCCCGCGGTCTAGCTCTTTTGCAAGTTTCTTCTGCGCAATGAGATCTTCGATTGTATCCTGAATGTACCTGCGTAATGGTCTGGCTCCAAATTCCTGATCGAATCCTTCGGTACAAATTTTTTCGATAACAGCATCATCAAACAGAAGTGTAATATCCTGTTCCTGCATGGATTTTGCCAAAATATCCAACATCAGCTTTGTTACAATTTTAACCTCTTCAGGACCTAACGGTTTGAAAGTAATAACAGCATCAAAGCGATTAAGTAGCTCCGGCTTAAAAATATTCTGTGATTGAAGATAATCCAAAAGCCTTTTATGAAACGCCTTATCAAATTTGAGCACTGCCTTCCCTTCTTCAGCCGCTTTTGCTTCTTGTCGTATGAATTCTGATCCGGCGTTTGATGTCGCTATAATAATTGAATTTCGAAATGAAACAGTATTCCCTTTATTATCTGTCAATCTACCATCATCAAGAACCTGGAGGAACAAATTATGAATCTTTAGATTTGCCTTTTCAAACTCATCAAGAAGCAGTAGTGAAGCAGGGTGATCATGCACCTTTTCTGTCAATTCACCTACTTCAGATCCTTCCCCGGGCGGAGCACCCAGGAGACGGCGGACTCCATCTTCATCCGTATATTCACTCATATCCAGACGGATCATATTGCTCTCTCCACCATAATATATTTCTGAAAGAGTCTTTGCTGTCTCTGTCTTACCAACTCCTGTTGGCCCCAAGAAAAGAAATGATGTCGGACGTTCACTATTAAGCATACCGGACCTCACCCGCCGCATGGCTTCTGCGACAGCTTTCACTGCTTCCTCCTGAGCTATTACCCGCTCATGCAGCTTATCTTCCAGATGCAGAAGGAGATTTATCTCCGCCTCTGATGGCGTACCTATCGCTACATGAACTGTCTCCTCCACTTTCTTTATGACGTCCACATCAAGTGCCATTTTTCGCCGTGTTTTCTCAAAATATGGATGGTCTAGAGATAAAGCCACTGTATTGGCAACATTTTCAAGTAAAAGAACAGCGCTTCCAGGAAGCACATCATCAGGGAAGAATCTATCAGCCAACTCTACTGCTGTCGATATAGCACGATAGCTTAGAATTACACCATATCTATCCTCAATCCGTTCTGCTTCTCCAAGCACCATTTGAACAGCAGTTTCTTTTTTGGGCTCATTCAATTGAATAATTGTAAAAGCTTCACGTAACGCATTTTTTTCCATATATGCTTTAAAATTACCTATCGTCATCGAAGCTATGATCGGCATAGACCCATTTTTAAGATAAGGAAGCAGCGCTCCTGAAAGATCTAAGTTATATGAAGAACCGCCTAAAACATTTTGAAAATCAGGAATATACATAATCACATCATTTGCATGGGACAATTCAGCAATAATATTTTGCAAACGGAGTTCTAATTCATTTCTACTTGACGCACCGGCAGTAAGCGCACCTACCATAAGAAGAAAAACTCTCTTATAGTTGAGGTATTTGCCCAAATTCCCAATAAAACTGTGGTGAGCAACAGCGCGGACAAGATTTTCCTTCCCGGCACCAGCGTCTCCAATCAATAACACATTATTATTCTCTGTTTTCATAAATGCCTCTAAAATAGCTTTGAATTCTCCCTCGCGACCGCGGATCAAAGGCTCTTTACCCAAAGCCACTGAAGTAAAGTTGGTTGTATATTTAGTTGTTTCAGGTGTCCAACCAGAGGTAAATGCTTCACCAATTCCCCCTCCCCAGAAATGCACCTGTAATTTTTTTGGATTTTCCTCTTCAGAATATTGCAGCCTTACCCAAAACAAAATATTATATAAATCTATAGTTTTTAACTGTTTCGCGAATAGAATTCGGTCCTCGTCCTCAAGCAATAATAGATATGAAACGAAAACATCAAGTGTAGTTACAAATTTACCCTTGAATGTCTGCGATGTTTCAAATGCACTCTGAACAAGAACTTCTTTAGGCAAATCCTTAAGAGGTAGGTCACTGGCAGAGATATTTGCTTTCTGCATCAAAAGTTTCACTTGAGGAAGATTCATCAATTTTTTAATCAAAGTTGAAGTCTTATCTTCGGTGAGCACAAGATGCAGCACCGGAAGAGTAAATGAGGTATATACATCTTTCCCATCATTTTTTTCTACTGAAACTGATGGGGTTGCTCTACATATTTTATAATGAAAAAACACTTCAACCATCACAAAGATATTGAAAAAAAATAAAGGAAACTGTGCAGGAAGTTTATTCGTGAAACCAGCAGCAATCAATGCCAGCAAAAAGAAAAACATAAGTAAACGGACCGTCCGCATCCGGGCCGTTCGATAAAAATGATATATCTGTGCGTACAGTTTCATACTTTATAACTTTATAACTTTATAACTTTATAACTTTATAACTTTATAACTTTAT
>CAMPGJ010000046.1 GCA_946885425.1 uncultured bacterium | reverse complement strand
GCTGACGTAGGTGTTGGCACAGCTGCTGTAGGTTCAATTGTAGGAGAAGGGGTAGGAGTTGGTTCTTCTTTTTTCTGTTCGGATGTATCTATCGCGCTGGATATGATTTTTAAATGAGGCGTTTGCGTGGGTGTAACTCCAGAACCGAGTTTCATATGGGAAATTATTTGCGCATCCTGATACTCAGAATTAATCTGCTGATGTGGAGTCTGTGCATATGCTACTGTATGAAAGGCAGCAATAGAAATACACAATGAAAAGATTGAGAGAAGTGAATACTTCGCTATTTTCTTCTGCATAGTTGTACTATTACTCTTCTGCTTGAGATTTTTGTTGATTTTGGACCAACACTCGAACGATTATAGCACATCAATACAAGTGTTAAGCTTCTGCAGGCATGCTCTATGGTAATCCATCTGCTATACTCCACTCCATGATAGAACGGCCAAGACCACCCATCGAAACAGAAGACGGCAGAAGACCTTTTGTCATCCGCGGGCACCACCTTGGATTATTTACAGACCTTGCTAAGGGAAATATAACCCCAGATGACTTAAGCTCCAAGCTAAAAACTGAAATGCAAAACGATCTTGATGTTGCCCTATTTTCCCGCAAACATTTTAGCTTCAAAGAGCATGTACTCCAACAAATACGATATGGACATGACGTTCTTGGATACACAGCTGAAGATGCGAACAAAGTGGAAACAAATGACCTAAAAATCTTCGAAAAATTTACAGAACTTCCCTCTGACTATCCGGTAGATATTGTAGAGGGACAAAAGGATGAAATTTGTAAAGGATGCATTGTAGGCAAACATTGCACATTAAGAGATAGTGAAGACGAATTTGGGCCAGGAAGCGCTGTTGAAGCTGATGAATTCTTTGTTAACTACTTTCTTCGAGATACAAAAAAATTATCTCCGGAAAGGCACCATTTCGATGCAATAAAAGAATATGTCGAATTTTCAGATGCGAAAACGCAAAAAATGAGAAGAATCAAGACAACCGCAGGAGTTGTAAAATCTGTATTAGCTAGCTGGGAAGATATATAAAACAGCACATAGCTTAATAACTATAGGTTGACAATCTCAGAATACCCTCTATAATGTCTATACAATGTCTGAATTACCACGAAGCCAAGAAGACAGCAACTTTACCATAGCAAAAGAAGGAGAGCCCAAACAGGAACCTTTCAAAATTAGAGGTCATCATTTACTGCCATTTAAACGTTTAGTCCAAAAAACATTTGAAGGTACAGTGTTATCCCCTGAGGAGGTAGCCAAAGATCAACGCAGTGATTACACACCTGGTGGATTACTATCAGCAGAAGCTATCAAAGATACTGTAGGAACAACTTTAGAAGAAGGAGATCAATTTGAGCAATCACTAAAGAAGGTATTTACCGAGTTCATCCAACTACCAGATGATTATCCCGTAGAACTAACTGAAGGACGTAAAGATAGAATATGCGAGAAATGTCCTATCAAAGGAGCCCACTGCGAAATGAAAGATCTTTCTGTATATGAGCGTGGAACAAAAGATATTGTGAAATATGATGGAGAAGAAATTAATAATTTTTTAAAAAAAGCGAGAAAAAATAACCTTGAAGAGGCTATAACAATTCGTGAAGAACGAGCATTTTTTTCAAATAATCCACCACAGATGACCCGCACTGCAGCAACAAATGCAGGAACATTCAAAGCAATACTAAAAAATTGGTAAATGAAGCATCTGCTATACTCAATATTATGAGTGAACAGGCTAGGAGAAGACGAATGGAGCGCTTAAAACCTCAACCTGCGCTAATTGATCAATTCAAAGCTGAATTTATAAAAATGCCGGAATTCCGTGATGCAGTAGAAAGAAAATATTTTACTAAGAAAGAACCTGCAACACCTGAAGCTATTAATACAGTCATCGATAGTTTTTTCTCAGACGACTCCAAAAAAGGCATATCTACGGAGAACTTTTTTCCGGGCATACACTTTCAAAAAGATGCATTTACATTTGACGTAATTTATTCAAGCCAAGCCGGACAATTGACTTTGTTGAGAAAAGGTAACGAATCCTTCCAGGTCATAAATCTTGGTAAAGGAGCGGATAACAAGGATAGAGCAGCATATTCCGATAACGCGAACAGTATTACGCTTGGCAAGAAAGCTCTTCAAGAAGCTCAAACATTTCTCATCTCCCTAAGAGCCCAGAATTAAGAGTATCTTCCATTACTTTACTCTTCCCCGACCTAAATTACCTGGTCTTCGTCCTTTACCTGGAGTAGCACTCTGTGAAGCGACACGCACACCACCGCTACCCCGTATAATTCCAGCCGGATTAACTGTACCTTTTGCTGATCTTGAATTTGCTGGTTTTCCTGGCATAAATATCACCCCCTCTTAGAAGCTCTTAACGAGCTTTGCAAGTTCTAGAGCTTCTTAGATCCGCCGCTCAAGCGCTCTTCATGGCGTGTACGAATAGTACTGAAAAGCCATAAAGTAAGCTTAGGCGGACTTTCTCCTCTAGTAATAAAACCTTCTCTCTAAAAAGCTTACCAAAAAAACTACAACTTATACAATACCTACTCATTGACACAAAAGTCTTATAAGCGTATAGTGAGCATACTATGAGGGAGTTTGAAAGAGGAGATGTAGGAATATTAGACCGGAAGGAAAAACCGAATAAATCAAAGCAGATTCAGGAATTTGCAGCCTCAGATGAGAGATTTTCAGGACTATCAGGAGAATTAAAAGATGCAGCAATAAAGCATGCCACTTTCTTTGCGCAGGCTCCTGAGCATATAATTAGAAACGAAGCCAAAGAGCTCTATGCAAACCGCGCAAAAACAGGTGGCTTCAATTATCGTGAGACACAAAACTTAGGCTCTCTTCAAAATGTTGAGTATACACATGTCTTTGAGAAGGAACTGGATGCAGGTAAATCTATCAAAGAAGCCGGAGCAGTTGTTAATCTTGAAAGAAGAAAAAATGTAGCTTCCCGTGTAGCTAGAAATGAATTTTCAAAGATATTGGGCTATGCACCGGGACCAGAAGACGCACCAGTACCTACTGATTACAAAAATACCATAGCAAAACCTGAATTTATCGCAGCCGAAACTCTCGTACGCGAAGCAGTTGCAAAATTCAGCTAAAAGTCTTCCAATTCTAGAGCTTATTTCTCAACTTTCAATTCTCAACTCTCAATTCTGTGCTTGACTTACCCTCTCCTACAATTTAAAATACAAATGCCTGGTTTCAGGCTTTTTTTATTACTATGGCAGCACTTGCACCAGAAATACTCTTCCATATTGGATCTTTTCCAATAACTAACACTGTTACGAATACGGTACTTGTCGATGCAGTACTTATCCTACTTGCCTGGTATATCAATAAGCATGCATCCATCATCCCTTCCAAATTTCAATCCGCGATGGAACTAATCATAGAAGGATTTTACAACCTTATTGAATCGGTATCTAAAACACATACCATGAGAATATTCCCCTATGTCATGACATTCTTTCTTTTCATATTAATTTCCAACTGGAGCGGCTTGTTACCTATTATTACCGCTATAGAATGGGTCGGTCATGGCGGACATCATGAAGGTGAACACATGATACCGCTCTTCCGCAGTGCTTCAACAGATCTCAATACAACACTTGCTCTTGCATTTGTCTCTCTCGTCGCAACTCACACCATGAGTATCACTACATTCGGTATCAAATCATACCTGAGCAGATTCTTCTCTCTTAACCCGATGGCTATGTACACTGGACTTTTAGAGCTCATTTCCGAATTCACAAAGATCATCTCGTTTTCTTTCCGACTTTTTGGTAATATATTCGTAGGAGAAGTTATCTTAGCGACAGTATCTGCCTCAACGCTATTTGCTTTTCTTTTGCCTGTCCCGATCGTGATGTACGAAGTTTTTGTAGGTACAATTCAGGCAACGATCTTTGCATTACTAACAATGGCATTCATGGCGCTGTTTACTACAGCACACAATGCCGAAGGGCATTGAAATTCGAAATTCGAAGCACGAAATTCGAAACAAATCAGAATATCAAATTTTCAAAATATAAAAATGTTTTGAATTTTGGATTTAATAAGTTAGAATTTGTTTCGTATTTCGGATTTTGATATTCGAATTTTATACGAGGGGGGTGATTAATTTATGGAAATTTCAATTACAGGAGGTATTATCGCAGCAGTCGGAGGTCTTGGACCTGGTATTGGCGTCGGGCTTATCGGTGCGAAAGCTATGGAAGCAATCGGACGTAATCCTGAAGCATCAGGAAAAATCATACCTATCATGATTGTAGCCATGGGTTTTGCTGAAGCTATCGCTATTTACTCATTGGTGTTCGCGTTCTTAAAATAAGAATTAAATTACAAGAGGTAACATTAGGTTTTTCCTGAAGTTATTTCTTTTTAATTCTCGTTTCGGATAAGAAACGCGAATTAAGAATTAAGGTGAACCCTTGATTCTTGATTCGTAATTCTGTATTCTTACATACTACTATGGAAATATTTAACACATTTGGATTAAATTGGATGTTGGTAGCTGCACAGGTTATCAATTTTCTTATCATATTATTTATATTAAAAAAGTTTTTGTACAAACCGCTCTTTAACGTACTTAAAAAAAGAGAAGACGCGGTAAAGGAAAGTCTCCAGAAAGCTGAGGAGGCCAATAAAGCGTTACAAAAGGCTCAGGAACAGCAGAAAGATCTGATCAAAGAAGCTAGAACAAGTGCTGATCAGATTCTAAAAGATGCAAAAGAACAGGCATCAGAAATTCTCAAAAAATCTGAAGAAGACGCAAAAAAACAAAAACAACAGACATTGCAGGAAGCAAAAGAACAAATTCAAATAGAAACAGCAAAGGCACAAGCAGAGCTCAACAAGCATGTTGCTCAACTTTCAATCGAACTGTTAAAAAAATCTTTAGACAACGTATTTACCGACAAAGAACAAAGCGAACTGGTCAACAAAGCAGTAAAAGAACTACAGAAAAACTAAACGTCATCCTGGAAGCCACAACGTGGCTGATAGGAACTCCTGAGAGGATTCTATCGCTTCGCTCCAGAATGACGAAATCATATGGCAAGTACAATAATATTATTACGAAGAATTAGAACAGCACAAAATGTATCCAAAACTACACGTGCGATGCAGATGATAGCAGCATCTAAGCTCAAAAAAGCGCAAGATGCAGCTCTGGCCTCACGACCGTATGTAGAAAAACTTTCTTCAGTTTCACGTCATCTGACAAAACGAGTTGATAAACCATCTCTCCCTGCATATATGATAGAGACTAACAAAACAGGAAGAAAGCTTGTTATCGCTATTTCACCTGATAAAGGACTTTGTGGTGGGCTTATTACTAACCTCGCTCGTGAAGTCCTAACGGCAACATCCAAGAATGACAAAATCATCACAGTAGGAAAAAAAATTGAAGGACCGGTATCACGCCTAAGTGATCAGCTTATTGCTGCATTTCCTTTTGGAAATACGCTTCCGGCATTTAGTGTGGTTTATCCTGTTATAGAAATGATCAATGAACAATTTCTGACCGGAAAAGTAGATAAAGTTGAAATAATTTCAACTCATTTCGAAAACATATTTACTCAAAAACCTCAAAAAACACAACTGCTTCCTATCCTACCTGAAGATATGTCAGCGTTGAACACAGCTGATAAAGGGCAAAGCGTCGATAAAGCAGCAGATGCTTTTCAACTTTTCGAACCTGATCTAGAGAGTATCCTACCAGAAATCCTCAATAGATATATTGAAATGGTACTCTATCAGGAAATATTGGAAAGCTACCTATCTGAGCAATCTGCTAGAATGCTCGCTATGCAAAATGCTACCAATAACGCGAGAGATATCATCGAAGACCTGAAATTAGAATATAATAAAACCCGTCAGGCAAAAATTACTAGTGAAATTCTCGATATCACAAGTGCAGCAAGCTCAAGCGCCAAGTCGAACAGCATTGGAAAACAATTAGAAAATTTGGTAAAATCCAGCTACAAGAATGGACAATTAGACGATGAGACAGTCGCTTTTATCTCTAACAAGTTGACAAGAAATGATCTAAAGCTGTATATTAAGCTTTTGGTTCAGGAAGAAAATCAAAAGAAGGTGTTTGTCACTGCATCTACCGAATTAGACAAAGCAAGTAAGGAAAAAATTCAGCGTCTTTTTCCAGATAAAAACGTTGTTTATTCAGTTGATTTATCAATGATAACAGGTATAAAAGTGGTAGAAAATGATGTTGAATTTGAAATTAACTTAAATAAGAGATTTCATGATATAATACAATTCTTGAGCAAAAATGATTGACAATAAAACGATTATAGAAAATTTAGAAAAACGTCTCGGTAGCTTTACAGATGACCCAAAAACACAAAATGTCGGACGTGTTGAAAAAAACACCGATGGTGTTATTACAGCTTCAGGACTCACACAAGCTTTCATGGGTGAGATAATTGACTTCGAAGACGGTAGTACAGGATTTATCCTCAATCTTGACGAAGACAACGCTTCCATTATTCTGCTCAGCGGCGGGCAAAAAGTACAAGAAGGTCAAACCGTCAAAACGACAGGTAAACAATTATCCATTCATGCATCAGAAGAATTACTCGGTAGGGTTATCAATCCACTTGGACAGCCACTTGATGGCAAACCAAGCGCTAAAAAAGGAAAAGACATGCCTATCGAAAAAATCGCAGCAGGTGTTGTGGAGCGACAGCCAGTAGACACCCCACTAAAGACCGGCATTAAAGCTATCGACGCCATGTTCCCAATCGGCCGTGGACAGCGTGAACTTATCATCGGAGATAGAGGACTTGGAAAAACAGCTCTCGCAATTGACACCATCATTAATCAGAAAAACCAAGGTAAAGGTCAAAAAGATGTCGTTTGTATCTACGTTGCAATCGGTCAGAAACAGAGCTCAATTGCTCAGATCGTAGAACGACTAAAGATGGAAGATGCACTTCCATACACAATTGTTGTCGCTGCTGGAGCATCAGATGCTGCATCACTTCAATACCTGGCGCCATATTCAGGAGTAGCTATCGCTGAATACTTCCTAGAAAAAGGTCAGGACGTCCTGATCGTCTACGATGATTTGACCAAACACGCATGGGCATATCGACAGTTATCACTCGTTTTGAAGCGCCCTGCAGGCCGTGAGGCATATCCAGGAGATATCTTCTACCTTCACAGTAAACTTCTCGAAAGAGCTGTTAGACTTAGTGAAAAAAATGGCGGTGGATCCATTACTGCGCTTCCTGTTATCGAAACACAAGCAAGCGACATCTCAGCATACATCCCGACCAACATTATTTCTATTACCGATGGACAAATTTTTCTCGTTGGTGATTTATTCAATGCGGGTGTAAGACCAGCCATCAACACCGGTACATCTGTATCCCGTGTCGGTGGAGCAGCTCAGACTGGCGCTATGAAGTCTGTTGCTGGTAAAATGAAGCTGGAAATGTCCCAGTTCCGTGAATTGGCAGCATTTGCCCAGTTCGGCAGTGAATTGGATGAGGAGACACAATCACAGCTAGAACGAGGAAAGAGAATTAATGAAGTTCTCAAACAGCCTCAATATCAGCCACTGGAAGAGGCATATGAGGTTCTTAGTATTGCTATGGTTACCAATGGCTTAGTTGATGACATCCCTGCTGAAGATATGTCACGTTTTGAAAAAGAAATTCATGTTTACGTAGCTAAGCATGACAAAAAGTTGCTTGAAGAGCTAGGATCTGGTAAAAAGGTAACCGAAGACGTCGTCAAAAACATAAAGAAAGTTGTTGATGAGTTTAAGAAGAAATTCAATTAAATTTTTTATGGCTAAATGGTCAAATGGCTAAATGGTTAACCATGCAACCATCGAACCATATAACCATTAAATAAAATTATGAGTAACAAAACAAATACAGAAGGTATCGTTATCAGGGTTCAAGGACCAGTTGTTGACGTGTATTTTGAAGGAGAAGTACCGACAATTTATGAAGCGCTTACTTTAACGCTTCCAAATAAGG
>CAMPGJ010000045.1 GCA_946885425.1 uncultured bacterium | reverse complement strand
TAGATCCCCAAGATGTAGAAGTGGCAAACAAATATTTCACCTATTTACATGATTCAGAAGCAAAAGTCGAGGTGGTGGTTGGTGATGGCCGTCTCTCTATGGAGAAAGAATTACAAGAGAACAAACCACAAAATTATGACATGTTTGTAATTGATGCATTTAGTGACGATGCTATCCCAGTCCATCTGCTGACAAAAGAAGCATTTGATACATACCAAAAACACCTGAACCCTTCCGGGTTAATTGCCATACACATCTCTACATCGTATGTAAATCTTCAAGCACCTATGGTAAAACTTGCAGAACATTTCGGTATGCATCTAGCCATAATCCAGACGACACCAGACGGTCATCTCAATGCCGGCTCACGCTGGGCTCTACTCACCAATGATAAAACCCTCCTAAGCACGCCTGCAATTACAAAAGCAAAAAAAGACCTTTCAGACCTTCCTGAAATATCCTTATGGACAGACGACTACAGTAATCTCTTCCAGCTAATGCAGAAATAAATTATTTGAGGATGCCTAATTCTCTGGCAACTGCAACGAAAGCGCTGATGCCAAAATCAAGGTCTTCTTTTGAATGGCTTGCTGATGGGATAATGCGGATTCTTGCTTTTCCCTTTGCAACCATAGGGAAGATAATCGGCGTTGCAAAGACATCCTGCTCAAAAAGCTTTGCGCTGAATTTTTTTGCTACTTTCTCATCACCAAGCATCACAGGCGTGATGGGAGATTGTGAATTTCCTGTATCAAATCCTAATTTCTGAAGTTCAGACCGTAGATAATTAGTGTTATCCCACAACTTTGTAACCACTTCATCAGACTCCTGAAGAATCCTTACTGCTTCGAGAGCTGCTGCTGTATCAGGGATGGTGAGCGCAATTGAAAACAGACGCTGTCTGGCTTTCTGATTATACAAATCAATGAGAGCCTTCTTACCGGCGATAAATCCACCCAAAACGGAAAATGCTTTTGAGAGACTACCTACTTCAATATCTACGTCTCCTAACAAACCAAAGTGATCAACAATTCCCCGTCCACCTTTACCGAGCACTCCTTCACCATGTGCATCATCAACCATGGTGAGTGCCCCATACTGCTTTGCAAGCGCCACTATACCAGGTAGTGGTGCAAGATCACCATCCATTGAAAACACACCGTCTGTTACGATAAGAATCAATGGCTCCTCACCGTTGCTTTTTAAGCTGGTGCGGATAACATCTGCTTCTTTTAATTTTGCTTCTAAATCTAGAGTATCCGCATGCTTATAGATAAATTTATTTTTAGCACCCGAGATCCTAACTGCATCAATAATTGAAGCATGATTTAACTCATCAGAAATAACGATATCCTCTTTTCCAATAATAGTCTGGATAGCCGCTGCATTTGCCATGTATGCGCTAGAGAACACAACTGCTGCTTCTGTGCCCTTAAATGCTGCTATAGCTTTTTCAAGCTCTATATGGAGTGCATGTGTCCCCGCAAGCGTTCTATATCCTGTCCCGATACCATAACGATCAATAGCATCTTTAGCAGCTGTCTTTATTCTCTCATCAACTGCCAGACCAAGATAGTGACTGGAGCAAAGATTAAGTTTCTTTGTACCATTAATAGTAAGATATGCCCCCTGTCCAGATTCAATAACATGAGGGGTTTTACCATCCTTTGTTAATTCTTCTAATTTAGAATAAAAATCATTCATATTTATCTCAACGTCATCCGGGTAAGCAAAGCGCATCCAGGATCTCTAACGTTACAGCGTTGCTCTTCAGAGAGATTCTGGACAAGCCAGAATGACGAATTTTGGAAAAGCTCGTGGTACCCGTGGTACCCTTGATTTACGGCTCAAGCACTATCTTCCCGCACTCCCCGCTCTTCATCACATCCATAGCTTTTTCAAACTCTTCTAACTTGAACTTGTGGGTTATAATTTTTGTGAGGTCTATTTTCTTATCTACTAATAGTTTTGTCGTATCCTCCCAGGTATCCCAGATAATCCTGCCAAAAACAGAGCCGATGGTAATTTCTTTATTTATTAGGTATTTCCCCCAATCAATATCAATATGCTCTTTAGGAATACCAAATGCAATAATTTTGCCCCCGATACGAACCGCATCTAATGCTAACTGAATACCCGTTTTGTTGCCACTCATTTCTAATACAGCATCAAATGTACCATATTCTTCCTCTGAAACATCCTCAACAACTCTATCGAATCCAATTTCCATAGCAAGTTTCCGACGGTACTCACGGCGGTTAACCCCTACAATTTCTTTCGCTCCATAAGCTTTGGCTACCATACCGGCACAAAGACCTGTTGGACCCAATCCCATCACCAACACCTTTTTATTCTTCACTTCTGCTTTTGTCACGACATTAACAGCATTTCCCAATGGCTCTTGTACACTCATCGCTTCAACCGGAATGGATGGATCATTTTTCCATGTTGTTCTCAATGGAATTGTCGCGTACTGCGCGAAGGAACCATTTCTTCCAATTCCAAAAAGCTGCATATTTTCACAAATATGATAATTTTTAATACTGCATTGGTAACAACTCTGACAAAAAATATGCGTTTCTGAAGAAACCAAATCACCAACTTTTATTTTTGTTTCTTCATCCGAGTTAATCTCAACAACTTCTGCAACCATTTCATGTCCGATCACTTGAGGGGGTTTAATATGCGCTGCCGCCCATGGATTCCAATCATGAATAGCAATATCTGTCCCACAGATTGAAGCATATTTTACTTTTACAAGAACTTCATCCTTCTTAGGTTCTGGCACAAGAATTTCTTTAAGTACAACACCAGCTTGAGGCTTATCTTTCAATACTGCTAACATTACTTCATCTTTCATGGGGATCAAATATTTCTCAACACTCAATTCTCAATTCATTTAATTGCAGTAATCTTGTATGCAACGTTTCCTGCAGGGGCCTCCACATGTACTTCATCACCAACTACTTTACCAATAAGAGCCTTACCAAGGGGAGATTCATGAGAAATCTTTTTTTCCATCGGATCAGCTTCCCATTCACCTACCAACATAAAATTCTCTTCTCTTCCCTTCACATGAACTGTTACCTGTGATCCTAGATCTACAATGCTACCATGATTCCCGTCTGAAATTAGAACAACACTTTTTAATAATCCTTCTAATTCATCAATTCTACCATCAAGAAAAGACAATTCTTCACGAGCTGCCGTATACTCAGCATTTTCAGAAAGATCACCCATTTCACGAGCAGAAGCTAATCTCGTAACCACCTCAGGACGGGTTTTCTTTATTAGTTCTTCATGCTCCTGTTTTAGCTCATCTAATCCTTTTTGTGTCAAATATATTTTTTTTGAATTAATAGCCATAGTTGTATAAAATAAATCCCTCAACCGTTTGCGTTTGAGGGAAAATGTCTAATTCTGAGCCAGTATAGAAAATATTTAGATCTTTGTCAATACAGGTTTTAAGCTCAGTTTAGCCTCAAAAACTGTCGTCATCTTGAACCGAGAATCGCAATACCGAGCCCTTTCAACTTCTTTTCAAAGTCTCTTATTGTCTGTCTTCTATAGTCATGAGGATGAAATGCCAATACATGATTAGAAACAAATTCCCTCGTCCTTGACCTTTTTATAAGACTTTTTTGCACTACCTTCATTACAAACTCCATAGGTAAAAGTGTCAGGATACGACTAAAGACATTTATTGTGAAGTAATGAGAGGGCTCCGTAAACGCAACTCTATGAGGATCCGCGTTAGGATAAAAAACCTTAGTCCATTCGTTATTCGACAAAAATTTTCTATACATGCCATTTCTTTCAAAAAGAGGTTTCACATGAACAATCTCATGCGCCGTATAGATATCCCGCGACTTAATGGGCCAAATCAGTGCCGTTTCATCAATAAGAAAATTTGCACAAATTTTATTGGCGGGATTTGAATCATTGCGTTTTCTACGCAAACCCAGCGCTTCCAGAATAATTAAGATAAAAAATCTAGTCATATACAAGGTATTCTTTTTAGTAATAATAAAAAAATCTATATCATCTTCTTCATGTACATTCCCAACAGCAACCCCCCCACTTAATCCAATGAATGACACTGTTGGTATATGTGAAAGTACATAAGCAGCTTGCTTGGCAAGCCGAACCTTTTTTGCTGCCTCTGGTAACTGCATCTTTCTCCTGATAATATTTTCCTCTCTCCCGGACAAACAGTACATGCCGTCTTTGTGAATAATTTTGGAAGAAAGACTTATAAGGGACTTTTCAAAATCTTCTTTATTTATTTTTTTTTCTGAAATAAGAAAACGCCACAACTCACTTTCTAAAACAGGGGAATTAAATATATCACTATACGTAATTGTCTTTAAAATTGCCTTCTCACTCTTGTTGTATGCCATAATCTACAAAAATTTGGGACAGTCCACTTTGAAGCTTCTCAATCTCTGTTTCTGTTGCTGAAGGGTCATCTTTTACTGCCGTTATTACGTTTTCCAGATATGCGTTTGCACGAGTATTCATTCCGCTTTCACCATCCCATGTATCGCTGGAAAAAATTGTTGATGTAGCACTCCCCAATTGGCTTACAAAAGGATAAGCCAAAGGATTATCCTTGTGCAACTCTGCCATATCCACTCTGGGATATAGCTCACCAAAAGCTCTCACTTTAGATGTCTCGCTATGAAATTTTTGTGCTGTTTCTTTTTGCGCTAAATAATGCATGAATTCAAGAGCTTCCTTCTGATTGGGGCTTTTTGCAGATACACCTTCTACCCAATAACTTGCTATCGTCATGTTTCTTTTATAGATTGAAGGAACCGGATGAACCTCAAAAGGCAGATCGGGATTAAGTTCTTTTATATCAAAAACATCCCACGAATAACCAAAATACATAGCCAATTTTCCTTGTGCGAAAGCCAGCTGTGATTGGTCGAGTGTTTTATCCCAAACTCCCTTTGTCTTATCAGAACTAGCAAAATTCATATAATACGTAATCGCACCTTGTTCTTTTTCGGGATTATTAAACTTCTCCATATCTACGCTTTGTTGTGCAAAAAGAAGAGAAATAATATCTGAAGCATGCTTCACGTTACCATATTCACCCAATGCTGCCCCTGCCACTATAATCTTCCCATTCTCATCTCTCTTAGTTAATTTCTGGGCAGTGATAATAAAATCGTGTTCCCAATTTTTAGGAGGCAGGAGCCCAGCATCTTTGAAAAGTCGGGTGTTAACAAAAAGAGCAAGAGAATCTGCCTCTAAAGGTATCCCATAAATAGCACCATTATTTACTAGATCTTTCTGCATAACAGGATAATAATTTTTCTTAAACTCTTCAGGAGTAATAACGTCTGAGGAGAGAGGCAATAATAAATCAGATAACATTGGCCGCCAAGTATTATGATAACGGAAAATATCAGGAGCATTCTCCGAGCCATTTTTTATTCTGGAAGTTAATCGTTCTCTATATTCCTGAGGTGTTTGTTTTATATATTCTATCTGAATGTTCGGATGTGTCTTGCGATAATCTGTTATTAGCGGCTGAATAACACGGCTATCCTCCCATAGTCCCCACCACACCAGCTTCACATTCTTTACTTCGCCCCCTTTGGGAGCAAAAAAGAAAATAGCGGATAACAACAACAGAATCAGCACAACCACACCGATGATAATAAACTTTTTCGGAATACCCCCACCAGGAGGCGGAGGCGGAGGAGCGGGCTGCAAAGGATCAGGAGGCGTAACCTTTGGAGCAACTGCCGGTTGATCCTGCGAAGCAGGGCTTTGACTAGTACCCGGTTGCTGTGAATTATCAAAAACTACCTTTTCATCCATAATATCCCTCTTTATAGTATAATACCTAAGGAGGGTCTTGCAAACAAGTTGTACAAAATCACGTCTCCCAGAGAAACATGGCAATCCTACATAGTTTTAAAAATAGTATTAAAAAAAATCTAATTAAAATTCCAATAGGTAAAGCCCACCAATGGTCACGCCTGGTGAAGGTCTCTTTTTGGTTTTTTCTCGGGGCAATGCTTGGATTTTTCTTCTTTACTAGCTTTCTTTATATCTTTTACCAAAAAAGCCATGCCAATTTAGTTTACTCAGGCGTTGTTGTCAATGGTGTTGATTTTGGAGGCAAAACCAGAGATGAGGTGCGTGAATATTTTGCTCAAAAGAATAAGCTTATTCAGAAAACAACTATTGTCTTAATTGCACCAACACCCCAACCAGATGCAGATCCACATATGGCAACTATTTCTGCCCAACAAATCAATTTTGGTTATGATGCCAATCTGCTTGCCGATCAGGCATACAGTATCGGGAGATCCGATAATAACCTTTCTAATATGAGCCTTATCTTACAAGCATATACTGATGGAGTACAGCTCTCTCCAGCCTACCACTATTCTGACGAAAAAATAAATAAACTTCTTAAGCCTCTACAAGCCAAACTTGAAATAAAACCAGTTGATGCGCTTTTCAATTTTGAAAACGGTAAAGTAGTCACATTCCGCTTCTCAAAAGATGGTAAAACAGTAGATACTAAAAAACTTAAGGAAGATATTTTTTCAAATCTTTTTTCATCACTCTTAGCAGACACACCACAAACTATATCAATCAAAGTCCCACTTAAAACATTAAAACCACAAGTTACAGATGACAAGGCAAGTAAAATGGGTATAAAAGAACTGATTGCTGAGGGGACATCATTGTTCCAACATTCTATTGAAAATAGAATATTTAATATTAGTCTTGCAGCGGCTCGTCTAAATGGAACCTTGATACCCCCCGGACAAACCTTCTCTTTTGGCAAGACTGTTGGCGATGTCTCAACAATTACCGGCTATCGACAAGCTTATGTAATAGAAAATGGCAAAACAGTACTAGGAGACGGCGGCGGAATCTGCCAAGTATCAACAACGCTTTTTCGCGCCGCACTTAATGCAGGACTTCCGATTGTAGAACGTCATCCCCATGCATATAGAGTCGGCTACTATGAACAAGATTCAGGACCAGGTATAGACGCTGCAGTGTATATTCCAGGTGTAGATTTGAAATTTAAAAATGACACAGGACACCATATACTTATCCAGAGTTTTGTGGACCTAAGCGAACAACGGCTGACATTCTCTATATATGGAACAAAAGATAATCGTGATGTCGTAATTAACCAACCTATTATTACATCCGAATCACCCGCTCCTGAGACGCTCTACCAGGACGATCCTACCCTTCCAAAAGGACAACTAAAGCAAATAGACTTCTCTGCAGCAGGAGCAAATGTCTTTTTTACTAGACAAGTCAAAAAAGATGGAAAGGTAATTCTTTCAGATAAGTTTGTTTCAAACTATCGCCCATGGCAAGCCATATTTCTTCGTGGGACGAAGGAATAATTTTCCATCGGCCATTTACCATTTTCCATTTATTTATTAATTTTCAATTTATAAATGTTAAGATGGCAAATCAATGGAAAATGGAAAATTGAAAGTTATGGATAAAATCTTAACAACCGAACAAGCTATAGAAGTTAGTAAACAATTACAAGGTGAAGGCAAAAGAATTGTCCTCGTTGGGGGCTGTTTTGATCTGCTTCATATTGGTCATCTGACATTCCTACAAAAAGCTAAAGAACAAGGCGATATTTTACTTGTTCTTGTAGAGCCAGATGAAAGAATTGAACACGCAAAAGGTCATGGTAGACCTATTAATATCCAAGAAGACAGGGTAAAAATTTTGGCTGCCGTAGAGGGGGTTGATTATGTTCTTCCGCTACAACAAGGTATGGTCAATGCAGATTATGATGAGCTAATCAAAAGTATAAAACCCAATATTATTGCAACAACGGCAGGAGATCTCAATAGAGCACATAAAGAACGCCAGGCCAATATTATTGACGCAAAAGTGGTAGATGTTATATTACCAATCAAAGATCAATCAACGACGAGATTAATTGAATTATTAAGAGGGTCATATGAATACTAAAGCTACTATTATCATCATCCTTGCCATTATTTTTGCAATCACTTTCTTTGTCCTATCAGGCAAAAAGGCAACACATGCCCCTACTCCAATCACACAACCATCAGCGACAATTAATGGACATACATTCTCAGTCGAAATAGCAAAAGATGACAAAACACGAGAACGTGG
>CAMPGJ010000044.1 GCA_946885425.1 uncultured bacterium | reverse complement strand
CCCCATGACAGAACCCCCGCCTGACCCCCCGGAAGCAGCAATTTCCTCACCATTCGCAGGAATATATATCTTTGCGCCATCGGTAACTTTAGAAGCTAAATTAAGACCCTTGGCGACCTTATCTCTATCTGCCTCTTCATTCATCCCACCTGCGGCAACTAATGCATCCTGCACACGACTGTCTGCTTTTAATTTATACACACCTGGATTCATCACTGCTCCTTCAACATCAACAGCAATCTCCCCTGCTTGCCCCGAAGAATTCTGCTTTGCAGAATCACTAGCTGCTTCAAACAAAATATCAGGTTTATCTTTTTTCGGAGCAGATAAAGACATCAGACCATAACCGAAGAATATCAAACCAGCTGTTCCAAGAAGTAAAGGGAGCACATTTTTGTTTATCAGAGGCAACAATTTTCCTTCAGACTCATCCATGTTCTCCAGCTTACAACGGATGGAAAAAGATGTAAAGTAAGAATTATGCACTAACCACAAAATTGAGGATTCTGCCTGGGATGTAGATGACTTGACGAATTTGACCTTGGAGATACTTTGCCACACCTTCATCGTTGCGAGCTAACTCTTCGACTAATGCCTTGTCCTGCGCCTGATCGGCTGAAATCTGTACCGTCCCTCGCAGCTTCCCATTCACCTGCACAGCCACAGTAAACACATCCGCAACCAGATACTTCTCATCATAGGTGGGCCAGGCACTTAGGTGAATTGAGAGTTGAGAGTTGAGAGTTGAGAGTTCATGCCAGAGTTCCTCTGTCATGTGTGGGGCGAATGGAGCCAAAAGCTTTAGGTACACTTCAACCTCTTCCTTACTCACCGCTTCCTGTTTGGAAAGGAAGTTATACCACTCCATTAACGCAGCCAAGGCGGTATTGTATCGCAGGTTCTCAAGATCTTCAGTCACTTTTTTAATCGTCTTATGCATCATTCTCAGTCCATCTTTTGAGCTTTCCCCTTCACCCTTAACGCTTTCCCCTTCCACAAAGAGGTGCCAAACTCTCTTCAGGAATCTATTCATACCTTCTATCCCTGTATCCCGGAAATCTCCGCCCTGATCAAACGGTCCCAAAAATGCCAAATAACACCGCAATGTGTCAGCACCGTACTTGACGATATACTCATCAGGATTAATAACATTTCCTTTACTCTTACTCATCTTGGCACCATCTTTGATGATCAACCCATGTGCGTAGAATCTGCTGAATGGCTCCTCGAAGTCAATCAAACCCTGGTCATGCAGCACCATAGTTACAAAACGGGCATAAAGCAGATGGAGCACTGAATGCTCAGCTCCGCCGATATACATATTTACCGGCAACCATTTTTTAGTAATTTCCGGATCAAATGGGACATCATCTCTATCAATCGAAGGATACCGGAAGAAATACCACGCTGAATCCAAGAAGGTGTCTGATACATCAGTCTCTCGTCTCGCATCACTACCGCAGTTAGGACATTTCACTTCATAAAACTCCGGGTAATTAGCCAACGGCGACTTCCCCGTCCCCATAGGTTTAAAGTCTTCTACATACGGCAGCTCAACGGGCAACTGTTCGTCAGGGACCGGATACCACCCTGCTGACTCTTCAGCAGATTTTCCATTTGCCTCTGCACTTTCAGTAAACCATGACTTTCCTTCTTTCGCACAAGACTCACAATGGATAAGAGGGATAGGTGGTCCCCAATATCGCTGTCTGGAGATGAGCCAATCCCGAAGATGATAGGTTGTCTCCTTCTTTCCGAGCCTTTTCTCCTCCAACGATTCAAGCACTTTCCCCATTCCCCCAGGGACCTGTAATCCGTCCCATTCGCCTGAATTCATCAACTTTCCAGATCCTGTATAAGCACCGTCTTTCTGGAGCGGAGCGATAGAATCTCCTTTAGGAGCTCCTATCGAGGTCGCTGCCTCTCCAGGATGACTGATGACTGATTTGATTTCTATCCCAAACTTCTTAGCAAATTCAAAGTCCCTCTGATCATGACCGGGTACTGCCATGATGGCACCCGTCCCATATCCCACGAGAACATAGTCAGCAATCCAAACAGGTATCTGCTCATCCGTCATAGGATTGACAGCATACAATCCGCTAAAGACACCAGTTTTATCCTTACCTTCAGCTACCCTCTCACCCTCGGGCTTCATCCTCGCCTCTTCAACATACTTCTTTATCTCATCCTGAAGAGGCAACGACCTCGATAGGATCTCGTCCACCAACGGGTGCTCCGGAGCAACCACTAAAAACGTCGCCCCATACAAAGTATCCGGTCGAGTTGTAAATACTTCTATTGGATAATCCTCATTGCGAGGAGTCGAAGATGACGCGTCCCGCTGAGCGGGATTAGCTTCGCTCGCAATGACATGGAATGCAATCCTCGCTCCCTCTGATTTTCCGATCCAGCTCTTCTGTGCTATTTTCACTTTATCAGTCCAGTTAAGCGATTCTATATTATTAAGTAACCGCTCAGCATAGTTTGTGATCTTAAAGTACCATTGTTCCAAGTCTCTTTTCTCTACAATACTATTGCATCTCTCGCATTTCCCATCAACAACCTGTTCATCAGCAAGCACCGTTTTACATGTCGGACAGTAATTGACCGGAGATTTTTTCCTATAAGCTAAACCTGATTTAAAAAGTTGTACAAAGAGCCATTGCGTCCATTTATAATATCGAGGGTCATATGTTTCTAACGTGTTATCCCAAGCATAAGAATTGCCAAAAGAGTGCAGTTGGCGATAAAAATTATCTTCAGTCCTCTTTGCATGATCTATGGGATGTGAACCGGTTTTGATAGCATGGTTCTCCGAGTGTATACCGAAACCATCTAGGCCTATTGGTTCGAACACATCATATCCGGTCATCCTCTTATAACGTCCATAAACGTCCGCACCACCAAAGGCATAGACACTCCCCACATGTAAACCCTCGGCTGAGGGGTACGGAAACATCATAAGGTTGTAAAAAGGTAGGAGATTCTGAGCTTTGCCGGAGGGTAAATCACCTTCAGTATTACCTAAAATCCTAGAGTTTTTGGCAGAATCACCGCCTGGCTGATAAGTTCTTTCTTTTGTCCAAATAGATTGCCATTTCAACTCAATCGATGCATGATCATAAGGTTTTTTTGAAGTTTTTTTCATACTCTCTCCTCTTTCCGTCCCAGCTATCAAAGGTGGAAGCTAAAAAGGCTTACCCCGCAAAACTGTAAGGCGAAATAAGACCATCTTTAGGAGTATAGCATACTCCATATTACCAATAAAGCCCACGCTATGCATGTATTACTATAGACGAAAGCCTATTCTATCTCCTTAAAAATCTAGATAAATGATCACATATGACTCATTTAGAGACATTTAAACATAAATAACTGAACATTTTTGCAATTATCCAATATCTCTCTCTTATGCAAGTTTGCTCTTTAGGGAAATCATTTATTTGTTCTTTATACTTCTGCATAAATCCCTTATACTAAGATAGTATGAGAAACGCCCTAACACAGTCAGTGGTGATAGCCATATCCTTCCTCTCTGTGTACTTATGGAAGGAAAGTGAACTCGCTCTCTATACAGTCCCAGCATTAGGTATTCTCACTTCTCTTTACCTTATTGCCACTATGCGCCCGCACTCCGCAAAATCTGCTAGAAATAAACACGCCAATTCATTAGTAATAGTTTTCCTACTCAACACCAGCAGTCTTCTCCTTATCCAAGCAACAGGTGGGCTCCAGTCTCCCCTCTTTTTCTTGCTTTACTTCCTAGCCTTCTATATCAGCTTCATGCTTCATGCAGAGACAGTATTCCTATTCACTGGAGCAGTATTATTCTTCTTCCTCCCCGAAACTGCCACAGGAGATTCTCTTTCCAATGTAGCAAAAATTGCCTCTTTTCTTCTCCTTTCACCTCTTGCCTATTTTTTTGGAAAGGAAATCGTACTACACGAAAGACAACTTAGTGAGACTAAAGAATTAAAAGAAGATGCACAGGCAACAGCAGAAAGAATTATCAAAGACGTCTCAGATGTTGTTAAGAATGAAGGGACAACCTTAAAAGAAGAAGACTTAGCAAAATTGCATGACATCGTAGAGGAGTCAAGACAACTAGAAAAGAAAGCAGAATGATAGATCAAGAATTAAAAATTAAAAAGCAAAAATACATAGCGAAAAGCAAATATATTCTCTCTTTTATATGTATCTTTAATCTTTTATTTTTAATCTTTACTATTGAGCTTGTGCCTCAGGCACAAGCGTTCACCATGTCCAACGGGAATTGGATCATCCGTATGGGTGACTTTACTACATCCGGAGGCCAGGCAACAGGAAAAGACACCAAACTTACAAGCTCAGTAGGACAAACGGGACCTGGTTTGTACACAGGAAAAAACTTCAAAGTTAAGGCTGGGTTTGGCTATGCTGCGGCTGACACAGCGGAATTTATTTTCTCAATCTCTGATGTCGTAGTTAACTTTGGGCTTCTGACAGCCACAAATCCAGTAACAAGAACCTCAACAGTTACCATATCCAATCCTTTAACCACTGGCTACCAGGTCGTTGGATATCAAGATCACCCACTTGTAAATGCAACAAATATACCCATCCCCGATACCACCTGTGATAACGGCTCATGTTCTGAAACAACATCTGCTCCATGGATCAGCTCGCTTACCTATGGGTTCGGTTACCGATGCGACCCCATAAGCAATATTACCTGCAGCAGCACGTTCTCTGAACCTGATACCTATAGAAAATTCTCCAACCTACAAAAAAACCAATCACCACAAACAATTATCATAGGAAAAAAATCTGGACGTAATCGAAAGGCAAAAATAACATACAAAGTGAATATATCTGGTACACAAATGGCAGGGATTTACAATAATGGTATTATCTATATTGCTGCACCAACCTATTAGCAAAACTAGCAGAAATAAACCAATATGCAAATAAAATACCCATCAATAAAAAAATACCGGATAAAGAATTCTGCATTGATTCATTTTGCATTAATTGGGTTATTGGGTTATTTGTTTATCGGGTTATTACCAAAGGCTTATGCCCAAGGGGCTAGTCTCGGAATATCTCCTGCAATTCTGCAGATTGAGGCTATTCCGCCCGCCGACGTTAGGGCACCTTTTACCATTCAAAACTTAGGAGAAGAACCTATCAGGCTCAAAATTGGTTACAGACTTTTTAAAGCAGCAAACGAAGAAAGCGGACAAATTGAATTCCTGACTGATAAAGACCCTTTTCCGGGTGCTAATAAAAACATCTTTGATAGTGTTCAAGTAGTTGATGATAATATTTCAATTGATTCTATAGAATTAGGACCAAAACAAAAAAAGAAACTCCTTCTTAGAATCGTACTTCCGAAAGAAGAAGCCTTTTCCGATTATTATTTTTCTCTCATCTTCTTAACAGAGGCGGAAAACATACAGGCAGAGGATGAGGAAGAAGCAACTGATACTACCCAGAATAGCTTTTCTACATCCCAAGCTGGTCTTGCTATGAATGTCCTTCTCTCAGTAGGACCAAAGGAAAACGATAAAGGATACATCCAGAATTTCTCAGGGCCCTTCTACGTCGAATCAGGGCCTTATAATTTTTCTCTTCAAGTAAAAAATGCCGGATCACACTATATCACACCAAAAGGAACTATTTTAATTAGCAATATGTTTGGGCAAACAATTGGTAAAGTAGAGATTGCCCCCGACAATGTACTTGCCGGAACGAGCCGCTACCTTACCGACGTTAAATCCATCGATTCCGCACAGGATATAGGTACTCAAAATGTTACTTGGAGAGAAAAGTTCCTGTTCGGGGTTTATAATGCTAAACTAACCCTCTCCATGTCTGAAAAAGGACCTGTATATAGCAGAACGATACAGTTTATCGCATTTCCAGCCAAACTTTTACTTGGAATAGTAATAAGCATCATAGTCCTTCTCTTCGCCTACTTAAGGATACGAAAAGGCATATCTGCTGAGTAACTTGTTGTTGATACTTCAAGTTTTTTATAAAAACTCACACAGAAAGTACACTTGATGTGAATATTTCAGTGAAAAAACCTCATTTTTACTGGTGTTATTCAGCAAAAACATATACATTGCGTAAGATAAAAGCCTCTAGGTCATAAGAAGCACTTGGCCTAAATGAATGCTAATATTTTTACGGCAAAAAATAAGTTGATATAGCTTGATTATCGTTGAGCTTTAATAGTTTCATATAACTGCCTACTAGATAAAATAAAAGACAAAAGAGGCTTATATGGCATCAACTCCTGATACATTTTGACTAGATCAATCAGTATCACATCAGGGATAAAATTGATTAAAAAACACCACTAGAAGCAGACGTCCTGACCGTCCTTAAGAAAATCCAGAGAAATTTAAAATAAATATTTATTCTTCTGAAAGAGAAAGCACAACAAAAAGCTTGTTACTGTCAAAAAAGAAAAAACATAATCACCAACACTAAAAACAGGAGGCAACCCAGAAATGTAACATTGTCTAAAATAAAGTTATTGTTTCTCATTAAAGAATTATCTACTATCGTTTGCTCTGACACGCAATCGCAACCATCCTCACTACTTGAAGCTAATCTCAGCCTCAAAACCGCACTAGATTAACTATAAGGCAAAAACCAATCAACACTATGGGCAAAATCCAATTCCAGCCTCTTAATCGATACTCTTCCTTCTAATAGGCACTCTGGAATAAAGTTGGATCATCACTCATAGGACATCTCATATGGCTTTTAAAAAGCATCTAGTGACTCCCACTATTCTTCCAGCTTGTATGGGATAAATATGAAAACACATAAAGCTAAGTAATTATTTGTCATGCAACCATAGAGGAAAGCCCAGCCTCGCTTAGCAGAAATGCAATAATACTGCTTACTATTGTTGAAGAGCCATTTGGATTAACAATACAACCCAAACTCTCAATACCCCACCATCCAGGCATGATGCAGTTTTTTCTGTCTTAGGTGGAGATAAATGAGAATCCGCTCATGCCACAAAGCGAAAACAACTATGAGGAGAAGAAACATTAATGAAGGAATGACCAGAAGATATGCATGCCCAAGAAGCCAGTTTATCATGTTTTGGATCAGCTTTACCCAGTATTCTCCTAATGAAATTGCTGTTAAGGTAAGCTTCCTGGCTGGTTCAAGAGAATCTTTCCCCTGATAATGAGCACCAGCATACAATTCATACTTCCCCTTCTTAATGCGCTCCAATTTATAGGAATAGCGTCCAGCCACATCCGCTGAAGCTAAAACCTCACCGGAATTAACATGAACCTTTACTTCTGAGTTTGGCATTGTATAACCAGACAGGATAACATCGCTACCTTCAGGAACTTCTCGGTGATTTACACCAAGCGTAGGTGGTAGAAAGACTTCTGATATAGTAATGTTACTTTTTGCTGGAGGAACAGAAAAACATGTATACGATTCTCCTAATCGCTTCCAATCAATAACGTCAATGCAAAAATCTGAAAATCCTCTATTTACAAGGATGTCTGAAAACGAGAATGATCCACTACTGTCTGCTGATACAGATTTATAAACATTACCTCCAGAAATGATTGATAATGAAGCGAATGGAGAAACAATACCTGAGACAGCAAGATTGAACTCTCCTACCTTAGCTGACACATCAATAGATCTCTCCACATTCTGAGGCTGCTTAGCAGAAGCATGAGCAAATGTGCTAAGAAAAATTAGTGTGAGAATAGCAAGGACAGACAAGATATTTTTCATTTATACTATCTAATTAAAGCACGATAAAAAGAAAAATACTACAAGAAATAATGACTTTTATAGAAGAATTTATCAAAAACATTCTCCAGGATATAAAATAGCCAGCTATAAGACATTTAGACTATATCAAAGTGAAACTATCTTATCTTAAGTATAATAAAGAGCCATAAAGAGTCAATTGTATGGATTAAGAAGAGAAAAAGAGATATATAAGTACATATGACTACAATAGATAGGATAGGAAGCTAAAAAATTACTAGCAAATAAACAGACTGACTGATAAACACCTTGTGCCACGCGAATGCCTACTTTAATCATATAAGCCCTAACTTATTTCCCGAATAGATATCGGTAATTGAAACTATAATACAAAATAATATGAAAACATACTTTTCACCGGGTCATCAGCTTTTCACAGCATGAAATGTTTTATAAATACTCTATAGTGATAAATATAACCTTATGATACTAGCACTGCCCTATCTCAAGTGGCTACATACGACTATAGGGAAGCCTCTCCTTTTCTTCGGAAAGAAAACTACAGGTATGCCTGTTTTTTAGGCTTTTGCTGATAAATCAACCAAAACTCAACAGTAAAAAACGTAGCACTTTGATACCCGAAGTGCTATATTGGGTCATCTGGAGTTCTTTTGCTGCTAAATCATTTTTTTGCCAACTATCAA
>CAMPGJ010000043.1 GCA_946885425.1 uncultured bacterium | reverse complement strand
GTATCAAGAGGTCTCTATCTTTAGCGGACCCCCGCGTCGCGTCCCGACGGGGCGGGGGGTGTCGTCTTCGGGGAGGAGTGAGTTGAAAGATTGTTGATGGTCTTTGATGAGTGTGTCCCCCACTCGTACTCCCCCTTGTTCAACCAATCTTTTGGCGTCAGATTTACTTAGGGCAAGGTTGATGTTTGCCAGAGCGTCAGCAATGGATACGGCTGTCTTGGAAGCTGGCAACACAATGATCGGAATGTCAGAAGGCAATTCATCTTTTTGGACAATATTTTCAAATGCTTTAGCTGCTTGTTCTGCTTCATGTCTGTCATAGAGTTCAGCAACTATCTGCTGCGCGAGTTGTTTTTTTGCTTTCATAGGATGTTCTTCTCCTTTTGAGAGTTTTTCCTCTAGAAGTTTAATTTCAGCCATGTGTACATTGGTTGCCAATGTGAAGTATGGGATGAGTAAAGAATCATCGATTGCCATTACTTTGGCGTACATATCGTATGCAGTGTCATCCAACCAGATGGCGTTGCCCCAGGATTTACTCATCTTTCTGCCATCTGTGCCTTCCAGTATTGGCGTAGTGAGCACAAAAGAATCTTTATCTCTTAAAAGTTTTTGTAACGTTCTCCCTGCTTGCATATTAAAGGTCTGATCTGTTCCGCCGACCTGGATATCAGTATCCAGATGGTAGCTGTCATATCCCTGCATTACCGGATAAAGAAATTCATGTAATCCTACTCGTGAGCCATCGCTTAATCTTTTTTTGATAAGTTCTCGTCCGGCAAAATCACCGACAGAAAAATGTTGGGTAAGCTTGATGATTTCTTCGAAGCTTAATCTTTTGAGCCATTCACTATTGTTTTTCAACGTAACCTTTGAGAAATCAACTACTTTCTCAGCTTGTGTCATATAGGTTTGGAAGTTTTCTCTGATTTGCTTCATCGTAAGTGCCGGACGCTCGGTATCTTTATCTGAGGTATCACCGATAAGTGCGGTAAAATCACCAATTAAAAAAGTAACGTTATGTCCTAAATCAGCAAAAGCCTGAAGCTTACGAAGAGAAACCGCATGACCCAAGTGAATTTTGGTGGAAGTAGGATCAATGCCAAGATAAATGTTGAGCTTTTTCCCTGACCGTAATTTCGTCTCAAGTTCTCCTTTGTTAGGGATAATGTTCGCAACTCCACGGGTCAATAATTCTTCAATCTTATCCATGATTGGAGTATAGCATAACCCCTCCCTCCTCGTCATTCCCGCGAACGCGGGAATCCAAAAGGTATAAATAAGCTGTACCTTATGGGGAGGGGGGGCTGAAGTGTTTGCCCTGATCTGTTATAATACAAGCACTTCTATGGATTATCGTTCTGCACGGCCGAACACAAGGTTGAGACGCAAAGGTCTGCGTTTGTCTAATATTTTTACACCTAGCAAAATTTTGAAGGTTGTCCTTTTAGGGATGCTCGCATTGGTTGTAACGGTACCGTTACTCTTCCTATGGTACAGCAGAGATTTGCCGCAGCCGGGTAAATTAATTGCTTCTAAATATACAGATGCCACACGGATTTATGATAGAAAAGGAATACTTCTTTATTCTGTCTATCAGGATGAAAATAGGACCTACGTAAAATTAGGTGAAATTTCTAAAACGCTTCAGCAGGCAACAATAGCGATTGAAGATAAAGATTTTTATACAAATAAGGGATTCTCCCCTATTGGGTATTTGCGTGTACTTAAAAATGCAGCAATGGGAAAAGGACTAGCAGGTGCTTCAACAATCAGTCAGCAGCTGGTAAAAAATGTTCTATTGGATAACAGACGTACGCCTGCAAGAAAAATAAAAGAACTTATTCTCTCTATACAAGTAAACCAAAAGTATAGTAAAGATCAAATCCTGGAAATGTATTTGAATAATATTCCTTATGGTGGTTCGGCTATTGGTATAGAGGCTGCATCACAGATGTATCTGGGTAAAAAAGCAAAAGATTTAGATATTGCGGAAGCAGCTTTCTTAGCCGGTTTACCCCAGAGCCCTAGTGTGTACTCCCCTTTCAGCGGCAATAAATATTATGTCGATAGAACTGAAGCAGTCTTGAAAAGGATGAGAGAAGATGGATTTATTACTAAAGAAGAAAAGGAGGAGGCCCTTGAAAAAATAAAAAAACATCAGTTTAAACGAGAGTCTACTGCAGGGATAAAAGCTCCTCATTTTGTTATGTACATAAAAGAGCTTTTATCAAGACAGTTTGGTGAGCAGACAGTGACAACCGGAGGTTTACAAGTAAAGACCTCTCTTGACTATGATATACAGAAAAAAACGGAAGAGATTGTCAAAGATGAAGTAGATAAATTAAAAGCATATAAAGCAACCAACGGTGCTGCAGTAGTATCTGACCCAAAGACAGGTGAGATTCTCGCCATGGTAGGTAGCAAAGATTATTTTGATGAAGATAATGATGGGAATTTTAACGTCGCTACATCCAATACCCGTCAACCAGGTTCATCAATGAAGCCTGTCGTCTATGCAGCTGCTCTTGAAAAGGGATTTACAGCGGATATGTTATTGATGGATACAAAAACAGAGTTCCCAACAGGTGATCCTAAGGAGCCCACCTATACACCCGTTAATTATGATGGAAAGTTCAGGGGTCCTGTGCAAATGCGTTTTGCTCTTGGTAATTCACTCAATATTCCTGCTGTAAAGATACTCGCAAAAGTGGGAATTGATCCGGTATTGAAGAAGGCATATGAAATGGGAATTGAAAATTGGGAACCAACAGCGCAAAACCGTGCACGGGTGGGGTTATCATTGGTTCTGGGTGGACGGGAAACATCTCTATTAAATGAAGTGACAGCATATGGTGTCTTTGCCAACCGGGGGGTACGGCAGGATCCTGTGAGTATTCTGAAGGTTACTGATAATAAAGGAGATACAATATTTGAGCATAAAAAGTCAGAGGGTAAAAAAGTATTATCCGAAGAGATTGCATTTATCATTTCTCATATTCTCCTGGACAATAATGCACGGGCAGAGGCATTTGGTAGTAGCTCATTACTCAATGTGTCAGGTAAAACTGTCTCTGTCAAAACAGGTACGACGGATGAGAAACGGGATAACTGGACATTTGGATACACACCATCGTATGTCGTGGGTGTATGGGTCGGAAATAATGATAATTCTGCGATGAATGCAAAAATCGCCTCCGGTATTACGGGTGCGTCACCTATCTGGAACAAAATCATGAGCTTTGTCTTAAAAGGGAAATCTGATGAACAGCCTTATAAACCGGACAATGTGGATGCACTGCAGATAGATAATTTTGCCGGTGGACTGCCGCATGGTGGACAAGGAACACGCTCTGAATATTTTGTCAAAGGGACAGAACCAAAATCTGAATCCCCTATTTATAAGAGTAAAGATGGAAAGAACTATTACGTATTTACAGAACTTGATCCTGTTTCAACTGATGGTAAAAACCGTTGGCAGGAAGGGATTGATAAATGGATTGAAGAAAATCATAAAGGTGAAGAAATATATAATCCCCCGGGAGAGCTGAAGAGTACTCCAGATCAGCCTACAAATACACCTGCTGTACAGGGGGCAGAAGCGACAGCAGCACCGGCACAATAGAGTTGAGACCTACCTGCCGGCAGGCAGGGTTGAGCTTTGAGAATTCTGGAGTTGTTTTATACTTTAAGCGTTGCGTTGAGTTTTTCTCTGAGGGTTTTGAGGATCTTTTCTCGGATGTCCCCTACTTCTTCATTCGTTAAATTTTTCTGATGACTTTGATAGATGACGTGGAATGTGCGCGTATCTTTATATTTGTCCAGTAAAGAAACTTCCGTAATAAGTGAACTTTGTTTCTTAATCAAATTTATAATATCACCTATTGTTACATTAGCAGGCGCGATGATGGCAAGATCTTCAACGATAGGCGGATATTTGCTTATGGACTTGTACGATTTGTTTAGCGTTGCGTGTTTGAGAATTGTTTGGAAATCAAGTTCAAAATTTATAAGGTTATCGTCGAGAATTTCGATATAGCCTAGGTGATCTTCTTTATTCGTCATTCTGGCTTGTCCAGAATCTCTAACGTTAGGAGCGTTGGTTTCAGAGAGATTCTGGACGCGGCCAGAATGACGATTAGAAATATAAATACTTGCCCCTTGCCCGCCTTCTAATGGTTTCCATGTGATGTGTTTGATTTCTAGGTCTGTTAATAATTGTTCGAGTACTCCTTTTACTTCAAAGAATGAGGCTTTAGGTTTTTTGATGACTCCGGCGAGTTTGATTGTTTGCAAAGGTAGGTCATTATTTTTCTTTTCGTACACATTGGCGATTTCAAAAAGTTTCATGGTTTCATGATCCGGGTTTTCTTTCACAACTTTCAATAAACTCGGGACAAGCGTATATCGCATATAAGTAAGTTCTTCTGAAAGCGGATTTTGGATAGTCACAGCGTCGCTCAGAGAGCCCTCATACATGTTCTCTGATACCATGGGGTAGGTATATACCTCGGTGAATCCCCAGTATTTTAGCGCATCTTTGATACGGTTTTCCCAATAGAATTCGTTCTTCTCAACATCCAACCGTTCGGTGGATGTTGCTGTTGGCAATTTGTTGGGTATATTATGGTACCCATACACGCGGGCTATCTCTTCGATGATGTCTTCAGGAATTTCAATGTCGTTAGTACGGAATGATGGTGCAGTAACCTGTAACGCATTATCTATTTGTAGGGGTTCAAAATTTTGAACCCCTACGGGATCGCGGGTAATGATTTTTGTTTCAAACCCTAGACTGTTAAGGATATCCACAGACTTTTGTAAAGGAATGTTTACACCAATGACTTTATTGATTTGCTCTTCAGTCACATTGACTGTTTGTGTCTTTACTTTATTCGGATAGATATCGATAATTTCTGAAACAATCTTTGCGTCAGCTAGTTCTTTGAATAAGGTAATTCCATAGAGGAGCGCATCCATTGCCTGTTCCGGATCAATGCCTTTTTCATTGAGTACTGCGGCGTCTGTGCGGATGCCTAGATGCATAGATGTTTTTCTGACATGGGCGGGTTCTGTATTGTTTACGAAGAAAAGAATACGTTTGGTTTGATCAGATACAACGCTATTCTCCAATCCCATGATCCCCAAAAGATCAACTATGATTCCTTTGCTATCAACTGCTACGATATCTCCGCCGTGAAGGATGTGCGATTTTTTATCCAGAGTTTCAATAGTTTCACCTCTTTGAGATTCACGGATGGTAAGCTTTTGTCCGTGAAGTTTGTCATAATCAAAGACATGTGTGGGATGGCCGATGACTCGCATAACATAGTTGGTGACATCGATCACATTGTTAAGGCTTCTGACATCAGTGGACTCTAGTCTATCTTTAATTTTTTGCGGAGATTGTTTTAGTTTGATATCCATCACGACGGCGCAGATACGGTTGACGAGTTTGGGGTCGTTCTTAATAGTAAGGGAAACTTGACTGTTGGGGATGTTGGGGATGTTAGGGATGTTAGGGGAAGAGAACTCTGCTTTGATTCCGTTTTGGGTGAGGACGGCGGCGGCTTCTCTGGCTAAGCCAACGATGGACATAAGCTCAGGGCGGTTGGTGGTTACTTCAATATCATAGACGAGATCGTTTTTCCCGAACTTTTCTATTTTTTCAACCGAAACACTAGACAACGACAATTTTTCCGCGAGTTGTTGCGGCGTTGCTTTTGTTTGTAAATAATCCCGTAGCCAAGAGTCTAATATTTTAATATTCATACTTCGATTTTTCTCTAATAGCTCGAATATTAACCGAATAAATTCGAATATATTAGAGTTTTATTCGATACCATTCGAGAAAGGATTTATCAAAACTGTTTCAAAAAATCCAAGTCGTTCCCGTACAACGTTCTAAGGTCATCTATCTCTATCCCTTCTTTCATCAATACCATTCTTTCTACACCAAATCCGAAGGCGAAACCTGTGTATTTTTGTGGGTCTAGTCCGCCGTATTTCAGCACATTGGGATGAACCATTCCTGCTCCTCCCACTTCAAGCCAACCCGCTTTGCACATTTTACATCCCTGTCCTAGGCAGATACCACAAGAAACATCTACTTCAAAGGATGGTTCGGTAAATTGGAAATGGTATGGGCGAATTCTGCTGACTCTTTTTTCACCCAGATATGATTTGACGAAATAGTCGAGTGTTCCCTTGAGATCAGCAATAGAAATATCCTGACCTATTACGAGTCCTTCAAACTGATGAAACATAGGGGTGTGGGATACATCGGACTGTCGGCGGTAGGTTTTTGCGATGTTGAGCATCTTGATGTTGATTGTTTCATTGGTCCATTGTTTCATTGCTCCATTGTTCTTTTTGAGTTGTTTCTGCATTTCCCGTACTTGACCTGATGAGGTGTGAGGAGTCAAAACTACTGGGCCCATTTTTGCATCAGGTTTTTGTGCGATGAAGAATGTTTCCCAATCGTCACGTGCTGGGTGATTGTCAGGGAAGTTTAGGCTTGTAAATGCATACCAATCCCATTCTATCTCGGGATAGCGGACACGGGTATACCCTATGTGATCAAAGATTGCGGTGATTTCCCTGATTGCCTGGGTTACGAGGTGGAGATGCCCGAGTGGCGGTTGTATACCCGGTTCTGTTACGTCAAGTGTTTGTCTGTTTGCTAGTTTTTTTTGACCGAGTTCATAAGCTCTCTGAGCCATTGTTTCTTCAATGATCTTTTTAACGTCATTGGCAACTTTTCCTGCTTCAGGTTTTTTCTCATTGGGGAGTTTAGCGATCTCTTTCATCGCCACAGTCAGATCACCATTTCTTCCGAGGAATTGAATTCGTAGTTCTTCTAGTTCAGCCGGAGAGTTGGCATCAAGTATGAGGGAAAGTGCATTATTTTTTAGGTTTAACAGTTCATTTTCCATACCCTTAATTATATACGTTTAGCTTTGTCATTGCGAGAAGTGAAACGACGAAGCAATCTAGTCCCACAGAGATTGCCGCGTTCACTACGTTCACTCGCAATGACAGTATGTTTAGGCTTTCTGTACCACCAAGAAGCTTGTATAGTTTTGATCTCCTAAATCTTGTAAATCTTTATCTATGACAGTAAGATCGTGGATTTCTGCTAATCGTCTGCTTCCCATGGTAGCAATAGTTCTAGCATCAAATACGATGCCACCTGCTGTAACAGGTTTTTCTTGAGCCATATATTCTGCCACTAGTGCATGATCGATCATTGGTCCGTCACCGGATGTTTTTGGGAGATCTGGATATTTCCGCTCAAGATTATTTTCACATTGTGCAAGGACTTGCGGATGTGTAACGAGCGTTATTTTTTGTGGGTTAAAATCTACGCCTTTGCCAACCATGAGTGTATGAGAAATTTTAATTCTTATCTTATCTATACTTTCAAAGTTATATTTACCCATTGCCTCGACGCTTTCATCGACTATTCCCCCTGCTGCATTATGGAGAGCGAAAATGCCTTGATCAATTTTTTTAGTTGGATTGTCTGTATGTAAAGCATTAAGTACATCCTCTGTGGTATGCATATACCTCACGTCGTAATTTTTTAACGTATGTTTTTGCGTATAATCATGAAGAGCTTCTTCATTGAAACTTCCAGGACCACCTTGAATACCGATACTTAAACGTTCTTTACTCATAACTTAAGAAATATTTTTACCAAGATCTCATACTTTTTTTAAAAGGGTGAGGTTCCGGTTTCCATTTTTCGTCCTCAACTAATGTTGCAAAAGTATGTTTACGACGAAATACAACCTCTTCTCTAGAAGGGTTATGCCCTTCTTTAGTAGGATTAATTTCTGATTTAGGATTCTTAGTGAGGTTAACTCCTCTTTCTTGATTTATTGTTTTTTCTGCTTCTGGCATAAATAAAAACACCCCCTCAACTTATACTCTATAGGACATTATATACTACTATAAGATTAATGTCAATTTTTTTAGTCATAAAAAAACCTCCCTGGTTCTTGGGAGGTTCGGTTCTTAAGGTTTTTACCTTTTGTTGTTAGCTTTTTATGCCACCAACGAACCCCCCATGGAGGGAGTAAAGTAAAACCAGAAATAAGTTGCGTTTGTGTGTGTCATAGTTGTTAGAGACCTCTTACGCTTTCAACGATGGATTTGAATGCTTTTGGATCGTTGAGGACTAAATCACTGAGGATCTTGCGATCCAGGTCGATGTTGCTCTTTCTTAATTTATTCATGAAGACGCTGTATGATAGTCCTTCTGCTTTGGCTGCTTCTCCTATACGGACGATCCATAAGGAACGGAAATCCTGCTTTCTGTCTTTGCGTCCAACATATGCGTACTGACCAGCATGAAGTGAAGCTTCTTTTGCTAATTTAGTAAGCTTACTTTTTGTTCCACGATATCCCTTTGTCAAAGACAAAAGCTTCGTGTGTTTTCTTCTTGATACTGTACCTCTTTTTACTCTACTCATAAAATTTATTTAATAAATATTTTCCATTTTCCAGTTGCCCACCCTTGTCAAGCAAGCGGGCTC
>CAMPGJ010000042.1 GCA_946885425.1 uncultured bacterium | reverse complement strand
ACACGGGGCAAGCAACCTTCACCGGATCAATTTTGTAAATTGATCCGCAACAGTGCGGTCTGATAAAAGTTGCCTAAACGCCAAAACTTGAGATATAATTTGTGGAATTTTCCTAATTTGTGAGTTTCTTTTTCTTCTTTGATGGATTCACTAACCGCTTGTTTTTTGCATTCTGTTCATCAAATGCTTTAAGAAGGTCTTCTGTTGAGCCATCACCATTGGTCATAGCAGAACAAACTGCGCAGCCGTCCTCGGCTTCCCATTCATCTGTGATTTCTACAGGGAGGGTATCCATCCATTCCTGCATCTCTTCATAGACATACTCACTGCTCCATTGACACCATGCACCAAGCCAACCATTTTCCGCTTTTGCAAGCACATCCTTGAATTGACGCAACGCGTCCTTGCCCTCGAGTACCATTAAGAGCTTTTCAGACAAATGATCATCTTCTTCCAATTCCTCACCGGCAACAAACTCCTCAACATATCTCTTCATCCACTTGCGTTGCTGCAACGAGGAGATTGTAGGGATTCGCATATACCGATCACTTTCATTTTCTACCTGATCTAATCTGCTTTTAGCAGCATCGTCTAGATTAGAAATAATTACTATCTCACCCGTTTGAATATCCAAAAAATACTTATTTGCAGGATCAAGATCTTGCATCCCTCCCATAACCACTTGCTCATCAATTGTCTTTCCATTGGGTAATTTAAGCATATGAGCTTTATTGTTTTCTATAAACCTCATCGTGATTTCCTAACTCAAAAAAATAATAATCTTCCTCACTCTCCACGTACAACATTCTAAAGCTACCATCCAGGGACATGCTCCAAACGTTCTTTACATCCCTTTTTATTTTATGCAAACGGAGTGATGGGTGATGAGGATTCTCTTTAAATAGCTTTAATTGCTTACGCACTTTCTGCGATAATTTGTGATCTTTTATTTGCAATCTTTGGAGTTTTCTTTTGACATCAGGGGAAATAATGATCTGTTTCATTACAAATTGTCAAAAAACTCATCAATATCATCTACTCTTATTGCTTTATGTTTCTCTTTTAACGCTTTCTTATATGCTGCAATTGTCTTGTCAGAAGCTTCATATGTAGGGTACTGCATATCCTCAACATCTTTCAAAATCAAATGACGGACATAACTCGCCAAAGGCATACCGAACTTTGCCGCCTTGCTCTCAACGTATTCCTTCAAATTTACCGGAAGATTCAATTTTATCTGTGCCTGTTGCGTAACCATAACTCCATATTAGCACCATTTCAAGTACTTTTCAAGTACTAATTGAGACTTAGCTCTTACTTACCCTGCGGAGGAAGAAGCGTTTGGTGCCCTTTGCTTCACCATTTGACTTTGGCTCGGATTCCTTATGGACGGATGCGGCTTTGTGCTCTTTATGATCATTATGCTTTTTCTCTTCTTTTGTTTTCTGTGGTTCTGTGGACTTCTCAGTGGCCTCTGTATCAGAAGAACCGAAACTATCAGCAGCGACTGAACCTGGATCTGTACCAATCTCGGCAATATAATCTCCTTCACTTCCCTCTTCAACGAGCTCCACGAGCTCCTCTTCCAGATCAGAAGCAGCTGCAACTGCGTTCGAGGCGGCTTCCTTCACATTAGTTTTTGCCTCATCCATAACACCCTGAAGATCAGACAGCTTATCCAAACCCTTTTCTGTCAACTCCTTTACTATCTCTCTCCCCTTTTTCGTAGTAAAAAGAAGCGTCAGTATAACACCGACAATAACACCGAGAATAAATCCATTTCCGTGGTTCTTTTGATGCCTATGATTGCAGTTATTCTTACGATCCATAATTTGATGTGAGAAGTTTGATGTACTTAGCCCCTGTGTTTTCTATCATCTGTATCGCGGCCTAGTAGGGTCTTAACAAGATTTACAACCGTAATAACGGAGCTTCCCCCAACTCCAGTAGCCAATGAAGAAATCATAGCAAGAGGGCCTTCGATATCCTCTGTAATTGCATCAGCATTATCTAACACCTTATTGGTTTTGGAAATAGTTTGACGGAGATCCTTAAGGATAAAAAATACTTGAATACCGAGGACAACCAACAAAATCGTTAACACAACAATAACAATGAGAAGAATAAGCTGGACAGAATCTACCATATCTTTACCGTACCGCAATCTGCCTCACAAAGTCAAGGAGAAGTTTGGATTTCCCATTGTCCATTGGGAGCTGAATATTTGATGTGTGAAGTGAGAGGTCTTTGAAACTTGATGAATTGAAAATTTGAATACTTGATTATTTGAGGAATGTTTCACTTCGAGAACTCAAGATTTCAAAAATTCAAGTTCAAGAAACTCACACTTCACACGTCAAGAATTCTAACGCAAATGGGAAATAGAACCCAAAATGGAAAATTACTTAACTACCACTTCTCTCGTCACGGTGGCTTCTTTTCCGTACCTATTCTTCGCCTTCACAGTAATAATACTCCTTCCGGGGAAAAGTGTTATAGCTTTGGTGAACTCACCAGTACTACTCACTGTAACAGGTTCATCATTTATAGATACTGTCGCATTGCTATCAGCTTTTCCCGAAACTTTTATATCTCCACTGGTTATACTACTTTGCTTTGGTGATGACACATTCAAATATGGAGGAATAAAGGCTGAACGATATTGGAAAAGGAGATATGTCCCGATAAGGACCAAACAGAAAAAAACAACAATAACAGATTGCTGGATACGGATTCTGCTGAGGGGGAACTCTTCCGTCTTTGTCAGCGCATCAGGTAAGACCTTATATGCTTTTTTTTCATCAAATTCTCTTCTAAAAAGAGCTATAACCTCAGATTTTGGGAGACCCAAATATTCTGCATAGTTTTTTACAAAGCCCTGAGCATATGCTGGAGATGGAAGATTACCATATTCTCCACTTTCAATTGCTGCAAGGAACTCGGCTTTGATTTTTGTCGCATGCGCAACTTCATCAATTGATAGCTTACGCCTTGTTCGTTCTCTAAATAATAATTGACCAGCCCTACGCATATGAATTGAGAGTTGAGAGTTGAAAATTGAGAAATAATACTAGTAAGAGGTTCTTTTACATTAACTCTCAACTCTCCATTCTCAACTCTCAATTTTCCTGTTGGCTCTGTAGCCACTCTTCGGCATTTCTTACAAGTACATCTCTTGGTTTTGCGCCTTCTGCGTGCCCGACAACTCCCATTTCTTCCAATTGATCCAACATGCGAGCTGCTCTTGCATAACCAATCGACATTTTACGCTGTAAAAAAGATGCCGATGCCGTATTAAACTGACATACAAGCCTTACTGCCTCTTCTAATTGTCCATCTTTACCATCAATACCTGATGACGAACCAGAACCTTTCTTCAAGGGAAGGGGTTGTGAGGTTACTTCTTCAGTATACTCAACAGGATAGTTTTTGGCCTTAAGGAAGTCGACCAACTTTCTAACCTCTTTCTCAGAAATAAAAGCTCCCTGAATACGTGAAGGCTTTGCCTGGTCCGGAGGGATATAAAGCATATCTCCTCGTCCCAATAGTTTTTCTGCGCCTGGAGAATCAATAATAACACGTGAATCGATCATAGAAGAGACATTAAAAGCAATTCGGCATGGGATGTTGGCCTTTATTAAACCCGTTATGACATTTACAGATGGGCGCTGTGTAGCGATCACTAAATGAATACCTGTAGCACGAGCCATCTGTGCAATACGAGCAATAGCATCCTCTACTTCCACAGGAGCAAACATCATAAGATCAGCCAATTCATCAATAAAAATAACAATATAAGGAAGCGCCTGGAATCCAGAAAGTTCATTATATGAATCTATATTTCGTACTCCACGTTCAGCGAAAATTTTATATCGCTTGTCCATTTCAGCCATAGCCCACTTTAATGCTGAAAGGATTTTTTCCGGTTCTACAATAACAGGGGTAAGTAAATGCGGAATACCATTATAGCTGGTAAATTCTACACGTTTTGGATCAATAAGGATAAGACGGACCTCCTGTGGAGATGCACGGAACAAAAGTGACGAGATAAAAGCATTAATAAGAACTGATTTTCCGGATCCTGTGGTTCCTGCTACTAGACCGTGTGGCATCTTTGCTATATCGATTGCAATAGGGCTACCTGATACATCTAACCCAAGCGACACAGCTAATTTTGACTTGGCCTTTTGCATTGCAGAAGAAGCAAGCATTGTACGAAGCGTTACAACTTCCAATGATCTATTTGGAATTTCTATACCCACTAAACTTCGCCCCGGAATAGGTGCCTCAATTCTAATCTGTCCCCCAGGTGCCTCTGTAGCTAGAGCTAAATCGTTTGCTAGTGAAGTAATCTTAGAAATTTTTGTTCCTTGTGCGATCTCAAGAGCATACTGTGTAACAGCAGGCCCCAAATTAACCTCTGCTACTTTTGCACTTACGCCAAAACTATCTAATGTAGCCTCAATAGTATGAGCAATTTTTTTTATGTCTCCTCTTTCTGCTTTATGACCTGAAGTATCAGAAGAAAGCAAATCAAGTGGAGGATACTCCCATACACCTGATCCTGTACCTGCTAAGACATTACTTACAAGAGAATTAGGCAATAGTTCTGGTTCTGCTTTGCGTCCGAGGTTCTTTGGAGGTACTGCTTCCTTTGCTTGTTCTAATACATGTTCTTCTTTTTGACCTCCCTTTATGATCATTGGTTTATCTCTATCAAGCAAAGGTTTCTCAGATTTATCTGATTTTTCTGATGAAAAAATCTTTTTTGGAAACAATCGGTCAATATTAGAGAATAGCATGCCAAAAAATTGAATTATCTCATCCATTGACGTATCAAAAAAGACAATACTTCCAACTAAGAGCCCCCCTATCAAAACGACATCTGCACCAGGTCTTGTCAATATCTCTTCAAGAATAGTAAATAATCCGCCTCCTACAGACCCGCTTTTTGTTAAGCCAAGAAGAGAAATAAATATCAGTAAATAACCAATTGTTACATTCACGCGGGAAAGATACATTTTTAAATGGAGAAATAAAAGTCCGAAGAACATGAGAACAAAAGGAAAAAGAATTGCTACAGAACCGAATTTTTCTTTTAGAAGTAAATTAATTCCTGCTGAAGATCCACTATTTCTTATGAGTGAAAAAAAGAAAAATGCTCCAGCTAGTAGAAAACCAACAGCAAATATCGTGTAGACGGTTTTCTTTTTTAATTTCAATTTTAAAGGTTTTCTCCGCCCCCTAGACATATATTCTATTATAAAGAGTTGTGCTTAATAAAACAACATAAAATAAGAGCAAAGTGACTCAGGCTGAGGCAAAAAAGACATTTACTATTGGAGATTTTGCAACACTAACTGAACCCACAAAATACTGAAAATGCAACTCTAGTAGAAGACGTGCTCGCCTAAGTTATTGTACGCAGGTAAAGTTTGATCCTTCGTGAAGCTTTATCATTCCGCCCCATTCTGAGACTACGAATCCATTTCTCTCTGGAGCACCAAGTGCTGGCTCCTCAGTTACAACTCTTTCCTTCAATGGTTGGAAGTAGAGGCGAACGCGGACCAATGTATCAGGTTTTGGTGAAATCTCAAGTGGTTCAAGGTTATTCACTTCAGCTTGTGTCATTACACCTACGAAGTAGTATGGTGAATATGGAAGGACATTTTCCCAATATTCTTTAAATTCTTTTGCTTCTTTTGCGTTTAAGCCTAACTTTGGCAACACTTCATTGAATAAAGCTGGAAGCTCATCATATCCTCTTACGAATCCTTCAGTTGGCTTGTTGACAAAGTTGTCAGGTATCGTTGATTCATAGTATAAGTATGGGAATGTCTGTCCGCCTGAGTGTACTGTACCATCAGGATCAGCAACTACTTCCCATCCGTTTGCTGGATACTCAGGAATTGTCAAAGTGAATTCACCAGGCGTGTGAACCTTCACAGACACCTTCTGTGAATTCTCTGGATATAGGTATATTGCTGGCTTACAACTAGGTGTGAACCAACTATACTGCGGAGTATTAACCAACATGAACCACTTAAGCTGTAAGTTTGCTTTTGCTTCGCTACCAAATTCTACAGGACGATCTGTTGGTAAATATTCATACGCGCTGTTACCATCAATCAGGTAAACAGAAGACAAATGATAGTACAGTTGGTAACTTTGGTTCTTTGCAGGCACAAATAATGTCCCAGCTTCCTGAACTCCAGGCAATGCAACAACTTCATTGTATGTTTTCACAACATCATCATGAAGATATGCTGGATCCTGCAAGACAGCACTACCTTTTGCATCAGTTGCATTAAATGCTTGTGGAGGGAATTGACTTGTTCTCCAATAATCGATTGTTCTTCTGTCTCCACCTGTCTTTTTGCAATTTTTAATATAATCAGGAATTGCAACACCATCCTGGAAATACATATCAAATATGCCATTATTGCCTTTGGTCTTTCCTGAATCAACATATAAAACCTCAGGCCCAATTGGCTGACCGAAGTAATTCTTTCCTAATGCATTATATGCTTTTCGACCATCTGGCAAAGTTCCAACATCTTTAAATTCTCTTTTTATCTTATCTTTTGAAATTGATCCATCTTTCTTTAATAGATTATATGTATTTCCATTTAAGGCAACTTGATCTGAGGTTGATGGTGGATCATAGTCAACACAATTTACGGTATCTACTGGAGTTGTATTTGCAGGTTTTAAAGTAGGAGCAACATTCGTTAACGATGAAACTGCAACAGCTCCGACAACAGCAAAGGCTAAAAGAATAATTCCACTATCTCTCATATATCAAGAATAGATAAAATCCTGAAGCATTGTCAAGGGGGCAGAATTGCGGTGATATCTGAAACAGGTTACAAGGCTGGCAAGGATACCTTATACCTCAATTACTACTGGAAGAACCAATGGACGAGATTTCAATTTTTTAAATAAATTCCGCTCTACTGTTTGCCCAATCAATTTTCTTATATGCATCCAATTTGTCACTTTCTCTTTACGAATAGATAAAATTTTATTTATTTCCTGCATTAGCGATGCTGTCATTTCCCGTGTATCAGTCATTGCTGAACCTCGCGCCACTATTATGGGCTTTGCTGCTAATTGACCATCAGATACATTTATTTCAGCCATAACAATTATTACTCCTTCTTTGCCCAATCGCTCACGGTCTCGTACAACAAAATGCTCCAGCTCTTCACCAGATACACCATCTACAAAGACATTATTAATATGAAATCTCTTCCCGAACCGAGCACTTTCTTTTGTGAATATAACTTCCTGTCCATTTTCTATAAGAAAAATATCCTTTCTTTTATAACCCATATTTTCTGCCATTGTCCTGTAATCAACCATATGCCGATATGTACCACTTATAGGGAGGAGAAATTTTGGCTGTGTTAATGCGACAAGAAGCATGTGATCACCTGATGATCCATGACCCGACACATGAAATGATCCACCTGCAGATGTAGATTGAACAACCCTTGAACCTCTTTTGGAGATAGAGCCTACCAACCCGTTTACTGAAATCTCGTTACCAGGAATAGTATCTGATGAAAAAACAACAACATCAGAGGGATCAAGTCTTATATCTTTATGTTCACCTTCTGCAATTCTTGTTAACGCTGAATTTGCCTGCCCCTGACTCCCCGCAACCAGAAGGACAACCTGGTTACTCTTTAACTTTTTTACATCTTTTATCTCCACCTCAGTTCCTGGGCGCATCTTTAAATAACCCAATTGCTGACCAATTTCTTTTACTTTAATAACTGACCGACCCACAAAACATACTTTTCTGTTTAATCGTTCTGCCGCCTCAATTACCTGATTAACACGAGCAATATTTGATGAATAAGTAGTTATAATAAATTTACCTAAACATTCCCTCATTTCACGTTCAAAATTTTGCCCCAGCATTTGCTCAGAAGGAGAAAATCCTGACCTTTCAGAACCCAGACAATCAGACATCAGACAAAGTATCCCTTCTTCTGCAGCTTTGGTTATCTTGAGAAATTCCGTCCTCTTACCATCAGCAGGAGTAAAATCAAATTTGAAATCACTTCCATGAAATAAGTTTCCAATGGGTGTTTTTATAATAATATTTGCACTATCAGGAACAGAATGCGTCACTCTAACAAAAGATACTTTGAAACTACCTAGTTTAATCTCATTATCAGTAAACTTTGCTGTCTTAATAGAACGGGGCAGACGAAAATCTTCTAGTTTCGCGTTAGTAAGGGCGGCAGTCAGAGGTGATGCATAAACAGGAAATTGTGGAAGTTGTGGTAAGATAAATGGAATGCCACCAATATGATCTTCATGTCCATGAGTCAAAACCATACCGACAATTTTCTTTTTACCTTTTTTTACAACATCAAGAAGGTATGAAATATCGGGGAGAAGTAAATCAACACCAAGCATTGTTTCATCTGGAAAACCCAATCCACAATCAACAATCAATATCTCATCATTATATTCATAAAGATACATATTTCGGGTAACATCTTCAGAACCACCTAAAGAAAGAACCCTCACTTCATCTTTTCTTACCGGAGCAACCTTTTCTTTTATAGGTAAAATTTTATCTTCCATAGCGTAATAGTATATCACACTATACA
>CAMPGJ010000041.1 GCA_946885425.1 uncultured bacterium | reverse complement strand
GTTAAAGAACGGCCAAAATCAGCTTCTTTTCCAGCTTTCTGAATAATTGTAAGCTTTTGATCTACTGCATTGACCATATAATCATATACAAAGTGTTCTGGCTTTAAATAAACTTCTGTTTCTTTGGTTCTGCTAAAAAGAGTTATAACTTGCCCTGAAGGCTCTCCATCCACACCATATTGGTCCCGAACCTTCTTATCTGTCAATTCAGATCTTTCCCCAGTTATGTTACCCAAATATCCTCCAGCCGTAACTACTGTTAACTCCTGTCTTGTAGGAGGATTACCAACAATTGTTTGGGTTACATCTGCAATATAGGGATTACCGACAATTGCGATATCTGCATTACCTGCTATTTTTTCAAAAAACGCTCTTTTAATACCGGAGTTTTTATTCAGATCCGCTTTGCTGGTTCCTGTTTTGCTAAAAAGACCGAGCCTATATACTTGCTCAGTCTTTTTGCTTTTCTCAGACGGATTTTTAATACCAACTTCGAGAACTCCGCCATTTTGCATCACTGGAAATGAAACACCTTCAAAAAGAACGTCATTTATATCATCTACACGATCAGGACTTCGTAAAGGAGCTGGAGGATAATCTGCCCGGGTTGCAGCCAGGACTTTACCCTGAGCATCAAGACTATCGATCCATCCCTTCATATATTTCACCTGCTCCTCAGGGCTTACCACATCCGTATTTACTCTTCTACCTGGTGGATTCGAGATCAAATTACCCAAAAAAATAACCCGAGTGTTCTCAAGCGATTGAGCAATTTTCATATGCTTCTCAAAGGTCTCTACGTCACAAAACCTGGATCCATAGAGGACGTTAGAAATAATCATTAGATGTTGAGGCTCTGAAGAATCAATACTTACTTTATTCTCAAGACTAGTACCGATATGTGCAGATGTTCCTTCTGGAGTTTTCTGAGTTATTCCGAGTAATTCAATTGCGGACATTGGAGGAACGGATGCTGTGGCATCTTGTGAAGCGTTTCTATAATTGGATTCTGGGCCCCTCGGCATAAATATACCTAATATTATTTATATTAACCCTACTTATAAACCCATCTATTTCTATTCCAATTAGACCACATCCATATACCACTGTCAACAACTAAAATTGTTAGGGGGAAATTAACCATATAGGAGTCCCAGAGATTTACTTTACCAAGTGGAGCCAAATATTCTTAATACCAAACAACGGTCAATTTGGGATCATTACTCGTTTCTCGACTATCAAGATAAATACCATCTGTAGAACTTGTATCTATAGCGAAGCTAATCATAGTACCAACATTTTGCTGGACATATGACGCTACTGGAAGTTTTTGCCAGGCACTTTTTTTATTGCCGCTACTTATTATCCCCAGTGTGGCACCTAATGCAGGTCTATTATTGTAGGTTATGCTCCTCTCACCCCATGAACTACCTGTTGCCTTCACATTCTGTTTCCCTGCTGATGCATCGGTTCCGGTACGCATCTCCAGATATGCATCCTTTACGATCTTTCCAGCCAGACTACTTAAATCAAATTTTACATATGAAATAGATATAGGGCTACCTGTATCAACATAGAGGGTTGTAGAACCTCCGTAATTTCTCGTTTTCGCATCGCTTCGCACGTTTGAATCAGCTAATGAATAGAATGTTGATGTTATCCCAACAGAAGAAGTTGGTGCAGATGTAGGAACTTTAGTAGGTGTAGGTACCGATGTGGGAGCATCAGTTGGCGTTGGCACCGCTGTAGGAGTCGGCAAACCCGTTGGTGTAGGATCGGATGGTACTGTCGGAAGGGAAGTTATTGTCGGAAGAGATGTTTCTGTCGGGGTAACATCACATGTTGGTGTTGTTGACGGGATACATGAAGAAGCAGGCGGGACATCTTCTATTATTGACCACCGTTGAAAATCAGTCCAATTCGCTGTAAAAATTCTGACATTTGATTTTGAAGCTGTCCCATTGGCGTCAAGTGCCCAATTACCATTTGCATTTATTAAAGTGTACGTTCCATCCAAATTCTTATATACTCTCCATTTCTGGTTATTTAGCCCATTGGGTGTAAAGATTTGTACATTTGAACCACTAGCAGCTCCCGCTGCATCCAATGCCAATCCACTATTTGGATTAATAAACGTATATGTTCCGTCACTATTTAACTGAGCCTTCCATTCTTGAGCAAACTTACCATCAAAAGGCCATATCCAAACATTTGTTTTTGGAACATCTTTACCCCCTGCAACATCCATAGCATTACCACTTGATTTGTTCACAAAATTATACACTTTGTCGGGGGAGAGTGTAGCTGGAGCAGTGGTTGGCGGAACAATTTCCCGAATTGATAATATAGAAAAGTCAACATTTTTCCACCCATCTACACGGAATGTATTGACTACGCCTCCCCAGGTCGCTGCTTGTTTGTAATTTCCTGTACTGTAGCCTGTGTGATCAATCCAATCAGTATAAAGCTGCCAATTATTAGCGGGCTTGCCTGCTGCATCGTAAGGAGTAGTATCTAGGTATAAGAAATATTGAGCTGAATTGCCTCCAGGCAAAAGATATGAAACAACTTTAACTCCTACCCATTGTTCAGCTTGAAGACTGTAATTAAAATGGCGTTTAAGATCTACATACTCATAGTTAGGATGTGTCAATTCTCTACTAAATTGAGTCTTTTTGGTGCCGTAATCATCATTATAAGGAACATTCATTAGTACGGAGCTTGACAAGGCACCACTGGTATGTGCACCTCCTCTCATAAGCCAGTTCATCGACTTATGAGTTAAATTATTTCCAGAAACCCTCACAAAAATTGTTGCTTCGAAATTTTTAAGGTCACGAGGTCCTCCTAGAAAACCTTTAGTTATCGCTCCATTTTGCCATGTATACTTTTGTGTTTCGCCACTTCTGAGATGGATGCGGGTTGTAATGCCAGATGGCTGACCGTTAGCATAACTTACACCATGCCCATTGAGCCGCCAGAAGTTGATAGAGTTTTCAGACTTTGCTGTTGCTTTATCGCCATTCATATTAAAGTATGTACCTACTGTGCTATTTGGATTTCTGGTTCCCAAATTCCATGTAGGACCTCCAGCCTTATAAGGAAAAATCATACTGACGCCATCTGCGTCCACTGGATAAGCAGCTGCCTTGGATCGCACATCCTGTCTTTGAGAAAGACCATTAATCGTAACTGTCAGAGCAAGAGAAAGAACTAAAAGACCAAAAAAGGGAGCTATTAACTTGTATTTAGTTATCAACTTATATTTATTTTGTAAAAGATGCATCATGACATACAGTACATCAGAAAGCGGTAGGGTTTGTCAACAGCAAAGCTGATCCACAAAGACACAGAACGGTCCTCTTTATGAATATTGCAATAGTAAGAACACGAGGTTTATACTGCATGTGGATACTACTCATCATCTTTATTTAGAGGTATGAGATATTCAACGATGAGCTCTTACGAGGGTTCTCCCAAAAGAATACGAAGGGAAAAGGATTTACAAAAAATCAAATACCCCTCTGAAAGGGAATTTGCTCGTCTTCTGCTCACGAAAAATCCTCACCTTATCATCATTTATGAACCTCAACGTTTTGAGTACACCTTTGAAGATGGAAAAACTAAAGCAACACTTCCCGATTTCCTCATCATTAACCCTCGCAATTCAAACCAGCCTATCTATGTAGAGCTAACGTGCTCAAAAAGAGGGGTTCTGTACGATGTAAAACAAAGACAAAAAGAAGTTATGGCAAAAGCAGCACCACATTTACGTTATGTTGTTTTATATCATGAAAACCTTAAAAAGATGAGACGCAAGCATATTCAATTTAATCCATGGAAGCCCTTCAATTGACTACCCTGCAAAAATATATTACTCTTAAGGTAAGATTTACCTTATTATCTTATTATCATGCAAAAACTAAAAAAGAAAACTCCACTAAAGCAGAAAAAAAAATCTCTTATAATTCCTCTATTTATGCTCGTTGGTCTCTCTTTTGGAACGATACTTGTCTCAAACCAAGCATTCAAACAACAAAATTTGTCGAGTAATGCTCAAGCAGTAACAAATTGTGATGTGGCTGCAGAGCAATTGGCAATGACTGCATCCGAAGAACAACTTCTTTCTTTAATAAATGCATATAGACAACAAAGTGGCGCCCCCGCTCTTATATCTTCCCCTCAATTAAAGAGAGCTGCTGAATGGTTGAGTATTCATATGGCAACAGGAGGACCTTTTAGTCACACCGATGGCATGGGGAGAAACTTCAGTACGCGACTTAAAGACTGTGGGTTTTCCGGTGGAACAAGTGCTGAAAACATCGCTCTTAATTCAAGCAAAGATTCAGCAGCACAGACATTTGATCAATGGAAAAACTCGCCAGGGCATAACACAAATATGCTGAATGCTAAATATACCCAAATTGGTATCGCTGAAGCAATTTCCGCAGACGGAAAACATTATTGGAGCTACGATGCAGCAGCTGGCACTCCTAACGGCACAGTTCCTACTGCTAAACCTGCTCCTCCAACCGCAGTTCCTACACCTACCCAGGCTCCTCTACCGACTCAACCACCTCTGCCAACAAGCGCGCCACAACCAACAACTGCCCCTTTACCCACTCAACAAGCCGATCCAACAATTCCTGAAAATCCGACTCCCACATTCTCATGCCTTGGAGGTTGCCCAATCTCACCCACAGATATATCTCAATTACCAGGAGAATCTGATCCCACAAATGGATCAGAGCCAACTACACAAGCACCTTTACCGCCTGTTTCGCAGACCGAGGGAGAGACAACTGGTTCACAACCGCATCTGCCTGCAGATCAAGGCCTGCTTGTATTGATATTGCTTCTTATCATACAATTATTACGAGGTGTTTTTGGAGGATTCTAAAAATAACGGTTATCTTTCTGTCCTGGTTACTCCTTCTTCAACTGCTAATGAATTTCCAACTTCTTCCGGGTTTTTTGCATGTGTCTTGCGAAGCGGGATCTCTTTAAGGAAAAATGTCACAATAAAAGCGACACCCATGACGATTGCCGAGATCAAAAATACTTCAACGACAGAGGCTGCAAAGGCTTCTTTCACTTTACTGCTGAAATCGTGAAACGCAGTCATGGCATAAGGTTGTGTCATTGGCGGTAAAAGCTCAAGTCTTGATTCAATTGCCGTACGTCCCTGCCCTGTCAAAATTGACTGCAGCTTGTTAGCATCGATATGGGACAAATCAACTTGTGACTGCGACTTACCCATCAATTTTATAAAAGGATCTGAAGATAAGTCACCAAGCCTTTCTGCTAACGCAGAATTCATTACACCTCCCAAAACCGCTGTACCAACAGTTCCCCCTATACTACGGAACAGCTGAGTTGAAGCTGTTACAACACCTAAACGGGAATGGTCAAAAGCATTTTGCACAGCAAGGTTAAAAACGGGAAAAGATATACCAAGCCCTGCACCTGCAGCAACCATGCGGAGAACTAATTCTCCTTGTGTAGTTTCTGTCCCCATACGTGATAAGAGATAAAAAGCAGCTGTCCCCACAGCAAGCCCACCAATTGCCATCCATTTATACCGGCCTGTTCGTGATACAAGTTGACCAGTTACAATACTTCCAGCAACCATACCAAGCATAAGAGGAGTAAGGATTGCTCCCGAATCGGTAGCACTTGTGCCTAAAACGAGCTGAGCAAATAATGGTACATAAAGAATAGACCCGAACATCCCTATACCAGTTAAGAAGATAATAATCATAGAGACTGAAAATACGGGATTCTTGAAGAGATCCAACGGCAGGATCGGCTCCTTAGCTTTTTTCTCAATAAAACCAAATAACAAAAGCGTTATCGCTGAGAAAATAAATATTGAGATAATTTGCCAGGATGACCATGCGTACTGACTACCTCCCCATACAAAACCAAGAAGCAATGAGACAAGACCAAGCGTCAAAAATAGCGAGCCGAGATAGTCAACTGTTTTTTTTCCTACATGCGGCTTAATCTTAGGCATCAAAAATCCGATAACCGAGAGTGCAAGTATCCCGATAGGAATATTAATAAAAAAATTCCAACGCCATGAAGCATTGTCCGTGAACCATCCTCCAAGACTCGGTCCAATAATAGAAGATAGACCGAAAACGGCACCAAATAGCCCCATCCATTTACCACGCTCTGCAGGAGGAAATAAATCACCTATCGTAGCGAATGCATTGGCAAAAATAGCCCCCCCTCCTATACCTTGGATAGCGCGGAAAATAATAAGCTGAGTCATACTCTGGGAAAATCCACTCAAAATCGACCCAATCATAAAGATAACAATGGCTGATAAAAGAAACATTTTACGACCATATAAATCTGACAGCTTTCCATAAATTGGGACAACAATTGTTGAGGCAAGCATATAAGCTGTAAATACCCAACTCAGATGCTCAAGTCCTTGTAGATCGCTAACAATACTCGGCATAGCTGTTGCGACGATAGTCTGATCTAGTGCGGAGAGAAACATAGCGAGCATAACGCCAACCATGACGAATATTTTTTGTGATTTTGAAGCGTGAGCCAGCATAGTTTGACAGTTAACAATTAACAATTAACTTTTGTAGTGGACTATTTGTTTTAGCACATTAATACTTTAGCACCTAAACTAATACTTGTCAAAGAGTATATCTGATTTTGGTGAGGCGTATTACGGTAACGAGGCCAGTTTCGTAGTCCTGCCTGCCGGCAGGCAGGTCGGTAACGCAATTCGGTAGACGTAACCCCTAAACGATACGGGCATCGTAACCGTAACCTATATACGTTATTCTTCAGAATCGTATATATCAAAAAGAATATCTTTTCTCACCAGTGCTTCCTCCAATTGTTTGCGCTTTTCTTCAGAGGACGAAACGATAATTTGTCTACTCAGGGCTTTTAAGTGAGTAATTTTGAACTTCATTCCCAAATGCTTAAGCATTTTCAATGTTTCCTCCCAATTATCTGCATGCACTTTAACTGTATATGTATATGCTTTCAAACCAAACTTATATTGCAGTATACCCAATGGCTCAATAGCTAGAATCATCATAGCTGTAACAACCGCAGGAACATAAAATCCTGAACCAATAGCCACTCCCATAGCGGCAGTTGTCCAGAGCGTAGCAGCAGTCGTTACCCCAGTAACCCGATGTTCTGTCTTTAGGATTACACCCGCACCGACAAACCCAATTCCTACAACAATCTGTGACATCAGACGCGCAGGATCAGCAAAACCAGAATACCCGAGCTTTGTGGACAAATGAATTGAGATACCGGTCAGAAGAGTCGATCCTACACAAATAAGCATCTGCGTACGAATACCTGCAGGCTTACCGCTGCGTTCACGGTCAAACCCAATAATAACTCCAAACACAAACGCTATTAACAACTGCCCAATCAACTCTAGTTCATACGGTTGCATATAATTAGTATGTAAACAAAAATAATTTATACAAACTGACTGGTCTTTTTGACGAACTTCTTCGTTGCAGATTCACTCAAGTATGTACTCATACTGTCGCTCATCAGAGCATTGATGTTCACTCAAAAATCCTCAGTGATTTTGCACAACTTATTTTGTTCACACACTAAAAGTGTAGCAAATTTAGAAATAAGAAGTAAGATATAAAATTGAAAAAAGTTATCCGAAGGTGAAAGCGAAAGTTTCTGTACCTGGAGTTTGAAATTCAAGTTTCAATATATGCTTACCAGGTTTATTTTTTAAATCGATCAGATTATACAACCTGTCAGAACCAACAGTTACAACACCATTTTCCACATCTTTCCCTGCTTGGTCATTCTCAACTACTTTACCATCAAGCAAAACTTTTACTTTAGCTGTTGCACCTTTTGGTGGGCGCAGAACTAAAAACACTTTATCTGCAAAAAATTTGTGAACCAAAACAGAGCCTTTTCCCGTTACAGCATTCTCATCTTCTATCATCCATTCCCCTCCTAAACTAAATGCATTATCTGGAGGGCTTTGCAAAAGAGTAAACGTTTTCTTTCCATTAGGAAGACTGTTGCTGGGATGATAAAACTCCATCCTGCTTGATCCCAAATAGGTTTCAGGAGATAACCGCATTTTCGGAGTTTGATCCGGCATCTCATTCAGAGATGCATTTACATCTTTTCCAGCTTCCTTCAACAATTCCTGAATTGCCTTTTCCATCTCATCATATTCACCTTCTCCAAAATGCGTCCGCCGCACAACGCCCTTAGCATCAATTAAATATTCCGCCGGCCAATATTGATTATTGAAGCTTTTCCAGATAGCAAAATTATTATCCTGGGGAACAGGATAATGAATATTATATTGTTTAATAGCACCCAAAACATTATCTGTATTTTTTTCAAACTCAAATTCAGGAGAATGAACACCAATAACCACAAACCCCTTATCTTTATACTTCTCATACCACCCGGTTACATGCGGCAATGTGCGGATACAATTAATACATGTGTATGTCCAAAAATCAACCAGTACAACCTTTCCTTTCAAGTCTTCTTTCGTCAATGGCTTATCAGTGTTGAGCCATTTCGTTGCTCCGTCAAAACCAGGAGCATCACCAAGTTTTGGCAATGTTCCATTATTATTTCTCAATATATCTAATTGTTTTTTCACTTCTTTATT
>CAMPGJ010000040.1 GCA_946885425.1 uncultured bacterium | reverse complement strand
AAAAGTTTTATGGGGTTGACTGATTATTTATTTACAGGCAATTATTCCACAAAAGATTTCCTGATCACATCGTATCATGTTTTTATGATTCCATTTCTATTCATTGGCATAATAAAAGAAAAAGTAATTCACAAAACAGCCTGGATAGGCGCATGTATTTTTACTGCAGTAGCAGCTTCTCTCACCTATTTTTTTGCGGGTCCTCATGATACAACCAACTGTGTCCATGTTATAGATAATTGCCGTACGTTTTTATTTTATCTGGATCATTTTTCTAATCCTATGCGAACCATATTGGGGATCGTGCTTATTACAATAGTTGTTTTTATTCCGACAAATTATATGCTCTTAAAGTTACTGGGGAATCAGAAGAAACAGATGTATGATGTATAAATCTCAAATCTCTTTTATGGTTCGTATGATTCCTGAGGCGCCGTTTATTTCAATCAGTGTGCCATCTTTCCATAAACTTGTTGCGTTTTCAATTCCTGCTACGCATGGCAATCCGTATTCCCGGGCGACCAATGCTCCATGTTGGAGTGAGCCGCCGATTTCCAGTATGAGGCCGGCTGCATTCACAAAAAGTGGAGTCCACCCCGGGTCAGTGGCTCTGGCGACGAGAATCTCTCCTTTTTCTAATGGCTTTTCATCCGGTGTATGAAGGACTTTTACTCTACCTCTGATAATGCCGGGTGAGATAGGCGTGCCTGCATGTTCTCCTTTATGCAGAGGCGGTGTAGGAGGTCTGGGGATAAATCCCCTGGAGTCAATTATGGATGGAGCTTGAGGGACGCTCGATAGTTTTTTGAGAAAAGTAGTATTATCCTGCGCAAGCTTTCTTAGGTCTAGAGATGTGTCATGCCTGGCTTGGTCCAGTTGATCAATGGTTAGATCGAAAACTTGGTTTACTTCATCCAGACGATTTGAGGCGACGAGCATATTTGCTTGTTTGAGAACTTTTTGCCTTACAAGAGCGACGGTGAGAACCAAATAGAATTTGTGTGTTTCTCTATATCCCCCAAAGGTTTCAAAGAAATGATATTCTTTGGCAAATGTTTGAGCCAGGCGTTGGTTTTTAGCAAGCAGTTTCTCATGAAGCCTTTCGTATGCTTTTTTGCGCTCTTGTTGATTGTTCTCAAATTTTGTTTGAGCGTCCTCTCCATCTGTGTTTTTCATGGAGAGAAGAAGATCGAGAAGAAGACGCGGGTTATCTCGGTACCTGGGCGCTGCGAGGTCTATTTCAGATGCTCCTCTATGCCCATATCTATCCAGGAAGAGCTGCCAGGCAATGAGAAAATCCTGAGGTAATTGCTTCTTATCAATCTTTTCATCTAATTGTTCTTGAGTGAGATTATCAGGGAGGAGTCTTGCGACATGTGAGAGTGCCAGACCCATTTCTATTGTCATATTATGAGGTAAGGCAAGTTCTAATGTACTTACTTCAGGATCATCCCCTACTATGCTTTTCATTTTATTTAGAGCGATGCGTGAGGCAACTGTTAGTGGTACTGTTTTTTTGAAAACTTGAAAAAACATTTTATGAATCAATACATCAATAAGTTGATGAAGCGGCATATCTTCTTCAGCGATGTTTTTACTTTCTTGTTCAAATGATTTAAGACTTTTTTGAACATGCAGGTGTGTCCTATCCGGATTACTTTTTGCCTGATGGATAAAGAATAGAATTTCGGGTAACCGTAACAGAAGAATAAACGGCAAGAGAAGCAACTTTGGGGTAGATGATTTATATATGTTTTCGTCAAGCGGTTCTATAGCTTTTACACCGAGTGGATCGATAATAGCGAGTATCTCCAAAATTCTCTTTTTGCCCGCTATAACAAAAGCATTAGAAAGATTGATAAATATTTTCCCATCGCTGATCCAGCCTACTGTTGTATCAATGTTGCGTGTGATATCGCGTCCGGCGATGATCCTGCCAATTATTTTCAGAAGCTGGCGGAACATTGATGTACCCATTTTGGAGACGGGTTTGTTCATGCCTTGGGCAGTGACAGTCACATCCAGATAGAGGCGCTTTTTTTCTCCCGGTTGGGTGAGCATATCTGGTGCCATTGGTATGTACGACGTGATAGGTCTTGCTTGTAATAAGAATAGGTGATTGTTTGCATATGCCCATTCTATATCCATTGGCTTTTTATAATACTCTTCCACATTCTTAATTAGTTTTGTTAGTTCAATAACTTGTCTGTCGGACAATGTGCTTTCTTTACTTTTATAGTGAAGTTTCTTTTCTGTGCCGCCTTTTGCACCTAGCCAAAGAGAGAGCTCTTTTGTACCGATTGTTTTTTGCTTTATTTCTTCTGATACTTTATCAACAGTATAGGTGTCCGGAGTTGCCAGACCGGCGACAACCGTCTCCCCCAGTCCCCAATTGGCATTAAATACTGCTTCATCATAATTGTTGGTAACAGGGTTGAGAGAAAATCCCACTCCGGAGATGTGACTGGCTATCTGCTCCTGGATTATGACAGCTATTTTAGGTTTGGTTATAGCAAATCCGTTCTCCTTCTTATACATAACGACGCGGTAATCCAGACAGGAGGCAAATGCTTTTTTAATAGCTGTTTCCAAATGATCTGGTGAGACGCCAAGTACTGTTTCATAACCGCCTGCAAATGATGCCCCTTCCAGATCTTCTTCAGGAGAAGATGAGCGGACAGCAAATAGTGTATGCGCAGGATAATTTTTCAGAGATTCCTTCACTAGGTCTTTTTGTTCTGAGGTGAAGATGCATGTTAAGGCTTCTTTTTTTAGATTATCGCAAGTACTTTGCAACTCTTTATCGTTTGCTTTAAGAAACGCCGTCCAAGCCTTCGTCTTCTGGAGTTGTGTCATCCATGCAGAGAAGAAATTAGCAGATAAAATAAATCCCGGGGGAACGGGTAATCCTGCCCCACTTCCCACTATAAGTGACAAGCCTTTCCCACCAACTTCCGCGATGGTGGACTCTGAGTCCTGAGGAAATAGATACACCAGCTTCTGTGTCATATATTAAGTATATATTTTAGAAGGGTCTAGGGTCTAGGGTCTAGGGTCTAGGGTCTAGGGTAGGGTCTAGGGTCTAAGAAGGATGAGAAGACTAGCGTTTAGCCGTCATTGCGAGTGACGTAGGAGCGCGGCAATCTGGTCCATATGTCATGCTGAATTTATTTCAGCATCCCTGCCTGCCGGCGGGCAGGTCATTCTACAATTTTCTAAGGAATTATTAGATCCTGAAACGAGTTCAGGATGACCTTTTTGGTGGACGAGATTGCTTTGTTCGCTGTGCTCGCCTCGCAATGACGGTTCTGCCACACTAGTGAGCTGTTACGAACTAGAGGGTTAGTGTTATAATGTCTAATGCATGATAGATTTAAAAAGTTCTCTTCGGATATTACCTGTTCATGTTATTAATCCACAGCTGAATAAAGAAAAAGCGCTGCATATGGCGGAGGAGCTGGAAACTCTCATCTCAACATTGGATTCAGAGATTCCGGACCGGATTATCCAAAAGCTGGACAGGCCTAATATGGCGACATATATCGGTAAGGGTAAAATCGTTGAAGTTGCCCAGAAAATTATTGATGACGAGATAGATGTTGTTGTCCTTAACGCGATGGTAAAGCCCAGACAAGTACACGCGCTTAAAGAACAGCTGCAAAAAGCAAAACCTGATATCGAAGTATGGGACAGAGTTGACCTTATTCTTTATATATTTGACAAACATGCATCAACACAGGAGGCTAAGCTGCAAATTGAACTGGCGCGGATGAATTACATGGGGCCCAGAATCTATGGTATGGGTTTTATCATGTCCAGGCAAGGTGGAGGGATCGGGACTTTGGGTGTTGGTGAGACGAATACCGAGCTTATGAAACGTCATTGGCGGGATCAGAAAAAGAAGATAGCTGATGAATTAGCAAAGATCAGCAAAAGCCGGGAACAACAGTTGGATAGGCGGAAAAGGGCAGGATTCAAAACAGTCTCTATTGTTGGTTATACCAATGCGGGAAAGAGTTCCCTCTTCAATCTCCTGACAAATAAAAATGTTCTGGCGAAAAATGTTTTATTCGCGACACTCGATAGCAGCGTGGGGAAAATGTATCTTGAAGACTTGCAAGCAGAAGTTTTGGTGACTGATACGATTGGATTTATTAGGGATTTGCCTCCCCTCTTGATAAGTGCATTTAAATCAACGCTCATGGAGTCAATCCATGCCGATGTGCTTTTGCATGTGATTGATGTATCAGATCCGGAGATGAATACCAAAATACGGGTTGTCCGGGATATCCTGAAAGAGTTGGGTAGAAATGTTGATGAGGTTATTTATGTATTCAATAAGACTGACGCCGTTCCTGATCTCAACAAAGAAGAAATCGCAGAAAAATACGGACTATTCTCCCCCATCTTCATATCAGTAAAGAAAGATGAAGGCATCGGAAAAATAAAGGAGTGTATTAGTCGTCAGGTCATCAAGTCATAAAGTCATCAAGTCCGAATCAGCAATCAGTAATGAGCAATTAGCAATAGGGCTTTACGACTTTCGACTTTAAGACTTGAGACTTAACTTTCTAAGCCTACATAATCTATCTTAGGAAAGTGGGTGCGGACTTCTCCCCAGAATTTTTCAGAGAGGTTGCTGGAGAATTTACCGTATTTACCGCCTTCTGATTTTGCACACAGGATACTATCCCAGCGTTGGATAAGCACCAAGACGTCCTCACCTTCTTCGTTAAATTGTTTTTGATATTTTTTGGGGTCGGCGGCATATTTGTCATGTAATACCTTGAATTCATCAAAAATAGCTTTGTGCCGCAGGAGCATGTCTTCAAATTGCTGCTTATACTTACTCATTTTACAATCTTTTTTGTTAGTTCAGATTTAGTTTGGTTTTTCTAGCTTTTTTGTCCTGCAAGCTTTCGCAGAACTAATCTGAACACTACGCAGAACTACGCTGAAAATAACAATAAAAATATCTTACTGCAATAAAAAATATCAGTCAATAGGTTCTTTCACCCTTCTTACCGCGTTTTCATTCACATCAAAGATATTTGTTTTAAACTTCTGATTAGATCTGCGTGCGAGTTTTGCGTAGTTCTGCGATTTATCATGAGGTCTATCTGGTCTGGATCATTATCATTTGGGCTTGTGAATATTCCCATTAAACTGTATGTGGCGACGGAGGAAAAGACCATAAGTCTAGACATGCTTCACAAGAAGGATCTTTCTCCAATCCGTTATGCCAGGTTTTGCCGTGTGGAAGACAAAGAAGTCCCCTATGATGAGATTATCAAAGGATATGAGGTTGATAAGGATGATTATGTCGTCGTGTCTGAAGACGATATGAAAAAAGCCAATGTAAAAAAAACGAAGTCCATAGAGATCATGCAATTTGTTGAGGAAGAAGAAATCGATTCAATGTTTTTTGAGAAACCATATTATTTGGAACCGGCGAAAGGAGCGGAAAAATCTTATGCCCTCCTTTTGGAAGCATTAAAAAAATCAAAAAAAGTTGGTATAGCGAAATTTGTGTTGCGGACAAGAGAACGGGTGGCAATCGTAAAGCCCCGTAAAGATGCTTTGGTATTGGATCAAATGCGGTACTTTCAGGATATCCGGGATACTAAAGAGCTGAACCTTCCGGAAGATACAAATTTAAAAGAAAAAGAGATTGGTATGGCAGTTGCTTTTATTGAACAATTGACTGATAAGTTCGATCCCAAACAATTTCATGACACATACAAAAATGAGCTGGAAAAAATAATAGAAGCAAAATCAAAAGGAGAGACTGTCCGTGTCAAAGGAAAAGAGCCAGTGGCTACGAAGGCAGAAGACCTTATGGAGTTGCTAAAAGCCAGTCTGGAACAAAGGGCAGTGCATTAGAATTTGCCATTGTCCATTTGCCATTTTCCATTTGCGGTTAGAATTTTTGAAGTGAGAAATGAGATGTTCTTGATCTTGAATGTTTGATATTTTGAATACTTGAAGTGGGATCCGTTCAAAAACGTCAAATAATCAAGAAGTCAAAGCGCCAGTTTCAAAGACCTCCCACTTCGCACGTCAAGGATTCAAATTTTTTGCGTCATTATGTTAGACCAGTATTTCAAAAAGCGTCAGTTTAACGCTACTCCTGAACCCCGTCCTCATCGTTTTGTTGTGCAGAAGCATGCTGCTCGACGGCTGCATTATGATTTCCGTATTGAAGTAAATGGTGTTTTGAAAAGTTGGGCGGTACCGAAAGGACCATCATTAAATCCGGAGGATAAACGGTTGGCTATGATGACAGAAGATCATCCTCTGGAATACCGTACATTTGAAGGAACTATCCCAAAAGGAAATTATGGTGCAGGTGAAGTGATTGTTTGGGATGAAGGCACTTACGAAGTGCCAACTTTGAACAGAGAACAAAAAACTAAGAACACTGACGATATTATTGAGGAGAAGATTGAGAAGGGACATTTGTCGGTTGTTTTGTATGGAAAGAAGCTGATGGGTGAGTTTAGTTTGGTAAAAGGAAAAGGAATGGAAGAGAATGCATGGTTTTTGATTAAGAAGGAAGATGAATATAATTCGAATGAAGATGTTACCGAGCTGGATTATTCAGTATTATCTCACACTTTGTCATTCCTGGAGGCAGACCAGGAATCCACTCTTCGGCTAAAATCTCCACCCCTCCTGGATTCCCGCCTACGCGGGAATGACAAAAAAATAGATTTATCTAAAATAGAAAGTGCTCGTCCGGGATCTATGCTTCACGACATCAAACCGATGCTTGCGGCATCTGTTGATGAGCCTTTTACTGATGATGAATGGTTATTTGAGATTAAGTGGGATGGCTATCGTGGTATTGCGGAGGTGGAAAATGGGAACATTAAACTTTACTCGAGAAACGGTAAGGATTTTTCTGTTAAGTTCTCCCCTATTGTTGCTGCATTACAGAATGTGCAGCATGCATGTGTCTTAGATGGTGAGATTGCAGTATTAGATGAACATGGTAGAGCCGGGTTTCAAAACATTCAGAATTATTTGACCCTTCGGCAAGCTCCGCGTCAAACGCGGCTCAGGCAGGGTAAAAATTTGAATTTAGTCTATATTATTTTTGATCTTTTTTATCTGGATGGATATGATTTACGTGATGTACCGCTCATTAAACGGAAGGAGATACTTAAACAAATTATTCCCCATACCGAAAGGCTGCAATACAGTGATCACGTAGAGAGAAAGGGTGAAGCGTTTTTTGTTTTGGCAAAACAGCAGAAGATTGAAGGAATAATTGGAAAAAAAAAGCAGAGTATCTATAAAGAAGATGTGCGAAGTAAACATTGGCTGAAGATCAAAGCAAAGTACCGGGAAGAAGCGGTTATCTGCGGGTATACGAAGCCGCGGGGAGGAAGAAAATATTTCGGCGCATTGATCTTGGGAATGTATAAAAATAAAAAACTTACGTATATCGGACATACGGGAACGGGATTCGATGATAAGACGCTCAAATCAACGAAGGAATTATTGGATATATATAAAGTAAAGGACTCTCCTTTTCAAACATCTCCTATCCCCAATGCGCCTGTTCAGTGGATTCAGCCGAAAATCATGTGCGAGGTTTCCTTTTCGGAGTGGACAAGAGACGGTGTGATGAGGCACCCGGTTTTTTTGGGAATTAGGGAAGACAAGGGAGAGGAGGTGGAGAAATATCCAATTTCCAATATCCAATATCCAATATCCAATGACGAAAGAGGGTCCAATAAACTTAAATTAACAAATTTAGATAAGGTTTATTTCTCTTCTGACAATATTACTAAGGGGGATGTGATTGCTTATTATAAAGAGATAGCTGACGTTATGCTTCCGTATGTGAAGGATCGGCCGCAGTCTTTGAACCGGTTTCCTGATGGAATAGATGGAAAATCTTTTTACCAAAAAGACCTGCCTGCCGGCAGGCAGGTCTTGATCCCTGATTGGATTAAAACTGTTCCACTGTACTCGGATTCTGAGGATAAGGAAATACGCTATTTTGTTTGTGAAGATATGGAGTCGCTCCTGTACGCAGTCAATCTTGGTTGTATTGAAATAAATGTCTGGAATTCACAGATACAACATCTGGAAAATCCAGACTATCTTGTCATTGATCTGGACCCTGAAGATATAAGTTTTGAAAAGGTTATTGATACGGCTCTTGTTGTGAAAGATGTTTTGGAAAGGGCTGCTATTCCCAGTTTTGTAAAGACATCAGGAGCGACAGGGATGCATATATATATTCCTATGGGGGCGGAATATTCACATGAGATTGTAAGGAAATTCGGTGAAGTTATTGCTCATTTAGTTCATGAGAGATCAGCAGATTACACAAGTATTATGCGTTCCCCCAAAAGGAGACAGAAGAGAGTATATATAGATTTTTTGCAAAACCGTTATGGCCAGACAATGGCAGCGCCATACAGTATCAGGCCGAGGGAGGGAGCAACTGTTTCAGCTCCTCTTAGCTGGGAAGAGGTAACCCATGCATTACATCCAAGTCAGTTTACGGTTAAGAATATGGTTAAGAGGGTTGAAGAAGTGGGAGATGTGTGGAAAGGGATGTTGGAAGTAGGAGTAAATATTGAGGAAAGTCTCAAAAAATAAAATTCTTAAGCTAGCAGGAGTATCAGTTGCACATTTTTACTTCCAGAGAATTATGTGTATACTA